>CALVXR010000100.1 GCA_944371445.1 uncultured Bacilli bacterium | reverse complement strand
GTTTCACACTTCCTTTAGCCCTAACATCACTGTTAATGCGTTGTGTTTCCCTAATACTTCGCAGATACTTACGCGTATAGTGGACTTTCACCACCTAGTTATATACCATGCCTGGCACACTAAAAAGTAGAGATTATCTTTCAATCTCTACCATTTCATAACATTCTATAACGTCTCCTTCTTTAATATCACTATAATTTTCTATAGTAATACCACATTCAAGACCTTTTTTAACTTCTTTAACTCTATCTTTTTCTCTTTGAAGAGAACCTAATTTACCATCATAAATAACTATACCATTTCTTATAATTCTGGCAAGTGAATCTGATTTTATAACTCCACTACTTACATATGATCCAGCTATAATTCCAACTTTAGAGAATTTAAATAATTGTTTTACATCTGCTGTTCCTATCACTTTTTCTTCATATATAGGATCTAGCATACCTTTCATAGCAGATTCCATTTCTTCTACTACTTTATAAATTATGTTGTAAAGTCTTATATCAACACCTTGCTCTTCAGCATAATCTTTTATAGTATTATTAGGTCTAACATTAAATCCTATTAAAATTGCGTTAGACGCTTTTGCTAAAATAACATCACCTTCAGTAATAGCACCTACTGATGATCTTATTACTTTTACTTTAATACCTTCCACATCTAATTTTTCAAGTGAATTTTTAACAGCTTCTGCACTTCCGTTAACATCTGCTTTAATTAAAACATTAACTTCTTTTGCACCCTCTTGTATTTGTGAAAATAAATCATCTAAACTAACAGCATTACTTGCTTTTAATTCTTTTTGATGAGCTTTAGTTTTTCTTTCTTCACCTATACTTCTAGCCTCTTTTTCTGTTTCAAAAGCCATAAATTTATCTCCAGCAGTAGGTGTATCATTAATACCAGTTATAGTTATTGGCATAGAAGGTGTAGCCATAGTAATTTCTTCATTTAAATCATTTTTTAATGTTCTAATTTTTCCATATGCTGTTCCGACTACTATAGGATCTCCAAGTCTTAAAGTACCATTTTGAACAAGTAAAGTAACTACTGGTCCTAAATGTTTATCAAGCCTTGATTCAATTACTGTTCCTATTGCATATCTTGATGGGTTAGCTCTATAATTTTCCATTTCTGCAACAAGTAAAATATTTTCAAGAAGTTCATCAATTCCATCACCTGTTTTAGCAGAAATTTTAGTAACAATAACATCTCCTCCCCACTCTTCTGGAGTAAGGCCATTTTCTACAAGTTCAGTCATAACTCTATCTGGATTTGCTTCTGGTTTATCCATTTTATTTATAGCTACTAAAATAGGTACACCTGCTGCTTTAGCATGGTCTATTGCTTCTTTAGTTTGAGGCATTATACCATCATCTGCTGCAACTATAATAATAACTATATCAGTAATTTGTGCTCCACGAGCTCTCATTTCTGTAAATGCAGCATGACCAGGAGTATCAATAAATGTAATTTTTTTATCTTTTACGTCTACTTGATAAGCACTTATAGCTTGTGTAATACCACCTGCTTCTAAAGCAGCTACTTTTGTTTTTCTAATAGTATCTAAAAGAGTTGTTTTACCATGATCGACATGTCCCATAATAGTTACTACTGGAGGTCTTTCTTTTAAGTCTTCTTCTTTATCAGTTATTTCAAATTCTTCAAAATTAGTAACATCTGTTTGAGATTCATTTTTTAGTTCTTTTCCATAATCTAATACTAATATCTCTGCATTTTCAAAAGATATTGAGTTATTAATAGTTGCCATAATACCTAAATTAAATAATTTTTTTATAATTTCAGCTGAGTTAACACCTAATTCTTTAGCGAGTTCACCTATTGTCATATTTTCTTTATATAATACGATACTAGAATCAGTGTTTGGAGTATTTGATACTAATTTTTCTTTATTTTTATACATTTCTTTTTTCTTTTTAGCTAAATCTTTTTTATTATTTTTTACATTTGTTGCTGGTTTCTTTTTTAATTTTTGTTTTTTTAAAGTATTGTCAGCATCTATTTTATTATTAAAAGTGATTTCTTCCGCAATATCTTCTATCATTTCTTCTTCTAATTTTTCTTCTTCTGTGTCAATTTCACTATCTAATATAGTAATTGCTTCATCATCTAATAAATCATCTTCACTAGATACATTTATACCAAGTTCTTTACATTTTTTTAATATTTCTTCTACAGTTTTATTTACATCTTCAGCATATTCAAATACACTCATCATAAATATCACCTCTTTCTTAATTATTACTTAGCTTTTCTAATACTTTGCTTTTTAATTCAAGAACTTCTTCTTTAGCTTTGTATGGTTGCCACTCTACATTTGCTTTACTTAAAATATATTTAGAAATTTCATTAATATCTTCTTTTTTATACATATTTAAATAAACTATTTTTTTAATACCAGAACGAGCTATTTTTTGAGCACATTTATAACAGGGAAATAATGTTACGTATAATGTAGCTCCATTTAATTTTTCTTTAGGGCCTAAATAATTATCTATAGCATTTTCTTCAGCATGAACAACAAAATAGTCTTTTATTTTCATTTTATCACCAGTTTGTTCACCTTCACTTGCCCATGGCATATCATATTTATCACTCATACCAGCACAAGCTGAATTATAACCTGTTGATAAAATATGGTTATCTTTATCTACAATGCATGCTCCTACTCTAGTTCTAGGATCTTTACTTCTTTCTGCTGATAAAAGAGCAATTCCCATAAAATATTCATCCCATGAAATATAATCTTTTCTTTCTCCTGGCATATTATAAATCTATATTTATTGTTTTGCCTTTCATTTTATATTCTCTATATGTTACACCACATGTATCAAACATTTTTTTAGAAGCAATTACAGTGTCAGTATCTTTATATTTATCACAAACATATATTACTTCTTTTATACCTGCTTGTATAATGGCTTTAGCGCATTCATTACATGGAAATAAATATACATATAATTTAGAGTCTCGTAAATCAGCATGCGAATTTAAGATAGCATTAAGTTCTGCATGACATACATAAGCATATTTTGTATTTAGAAAGTCACCATCACGATCCCATGCAAAATCATCATCATTATATCCTATTGGTGCTCCATTATATCCGGTTGCTAATATTTTGTTGTTATTATCAACTATACAAGCTCCTACTCTTGTATTTGGATCTTTACTTCTTTCTGCTGATAACAAAGCTACTGCTATAAAATATTCGTCCCAAGATATATAATCTTCTCTTTTCATAATAACTATACTAATTTTTTTAATTCTTCGTATATTTCTTCTGGTACTTCTATTTCTAAATGTCTATCTAATATTTTACTTTTTTTAGCTTTTTCAAATACTTCTAAATCTTTTTTTAAATAAGCTCCTCTTCCATTTAATTTACCTGTCTCATCTACTACGCATTTTCCATCAGTATTTCTTACTACACGAATAAGCTCTTTTTTTGGTAACTTTTCTTTAGTTACTACACAAGTTCTCATTGGAATTTTTTTTGTTTTCATTATGCTATATTAATTCCCATTTCTTTTGCTTCTGCTTCTGTTTTTATATCTAATTTATAATGTGTAAGACGAGCTGCTAATTTAACATTAAGACCTTTTTTACCGATTGCTAAAGATAAATTTTCATCATTTACAACAACTAGTGCTTCTTTATCTTTTTCACTTGTTACAAAAACATTTAGTTCTTTTGCTGGGCTTAATGCATTCTCAATAAATTTAGATGGCTCTTTTTCATATAAAACAATATCTACCTTTTCGCCATTTAATTCTTCTATTATAGGATTTATTCTAGAACCTTTTTCACCTATACATGATCCAACTGCTTCTACATTACTATTTTCAGAATAAACAGCTATTTTAGTTCTAACACCAGCTTCACGTGCAACACTATATACTAAAATTATTCCTTCATTTATTTCAGGTATTTCAAGTTCAAATAGTCTTTTAACAAATCCATAATGTTTTCTAGAAAGTAATATTAAAGCACCTTTACTACCAGCTTCTACTTTTGTAACATAGGCTTTTATAGAACTTCCCATTTTTATAACTTCTCCAGGAATAATTTCTGTTTTAGGAAGTACTCCTTGAGTTTTTCCTAGATTAATATAATAGTTTCTAACATCTTCCATTTCTACTATTCCTGTTATTAATTCATCTTGTTTATTTTCAAACTCGCTTATTATAACATTTTTTTCTGCTTCTCTTATTTTTTGTACTATTACTTGTTTTGCGGTAGCAGCTGCAACCCTGCCAAAATCTCTTGGTGTTACCTTTTCTTCTATAGTTTCACCAACTTTTATATCT
The DNA here is from genome assembly GCA_944371445.1 of uncultured Bacilli bacterium. Classification (GTDB taxonomy): domain Bacteria; phylum Bacillota_I; class Bacilli_A; order RF39; family UBA660; genus RUG12867. The sequence continues at coordinate 8,211 of CALVXR010000100.1, read as the reverse complement.
GGAACTATTTTTCTTGCTTCACTTAGTACAATATGTTTTTTTTCATCATAGAAAAATGGTTCAAAATTACTTACATCTTCTCCATTTTCTTCCATTTCATCAAGTTTATCTAAATCTGCAAGTTCTAATGCTTCATAATCATCATCAACTACTGTTTTATACGAATATACTTCAAATGAGCCAGTTAATTCATCCATCACTACTTTTACATTTGGCATTTTATATTGTTTTTTATAAGCAGCTGTAAGAGCAGGTTCTAATGCTTCATCAATTACTTTAGGATCTATACCTTTTTCCTCACATAATAATTTTTTAGCTTTATTAAAAGCTTCAAAATCTGTACCTTTAATTTCTTCTACAACTTTCTTCTTTCTCATTTTATTCACAACCTTTCTCTTTAGAACAAACATCCATAATATAATTTTCTTCGATAGGATCTTCTTTATCGATAATTGGGTTTATTAATTTAGTTACTTTAATACAGTCTTCTAAATCAATAACACCTTCTTTATCAATAACGATTCTAAGGAACATCATACCATCTTCTTTTACATATAAAACATCATCAAGTACATAACCATTTTCATTAATTATATCTTGAATTAATTCTCTTATTTTGTTTTCTATTCCCATACAACCTCCATTATATTAAAGAGTGGGTAACCCCACTCCTTTTAAAACACCTATATTATATCATAAATTGTTAAAAATGAAATATTTTATTTAAAAAAAAAACTTTTTTTGTTATAATTATTTAGGAGATGATTTAATGAACATAGAAAAAAACATTAACTATTATAAAAATGCTTTACTTGGAACATTAGTATTATTAAGTTATTTTATTCTTTCTAGTCTTGAAAGTGTTCCTTTTTCATTATTGGGAATAAATTTAAATGAAGTAAATATGATAATTAAAGTAGCATATATGATTATATACGAAGTTTTATTAATGGGACTAATTATGTTTATATTAAGAAAAAGTTTAAAAAAAGATTTCTTAGATATTAAAAAAAATCATAAAAAATATTTTTCAAATTGTTTTAAATATTGGATAATCTCTTTAATAGTTATGATGTTTAGTAATTTAATTATCAACGTAATTACAGGCAATATAGCAGCTAACGAACAACAGTTAAGAGATTTATTTCAAATAAGTCCAATTTATATTTTCTTCTCAGCAGTTATTTTTGCACCAGTTGTAGAAGAACTTACATTTAGAAGGGCAATTAAAAATATATTTAAAACTGATACTTTATTTATTTTAGTATCTGGATTATTATTTGGATCTTTACATGTAGCTACTAACTTTTCTTCATTATGGGATTTACTTTATTTAATACCTTATTCAGCACCTGGTATAGCTTTTGCATATATGCTTAAAAAATATGATAACATTTTTGTTAGTATGGGGTTTCATTTTATGCACAATGGAATTTTAATGTCACTTCAATTTATGATACTTTTATTTGGGTAGTTTGCTACCTTTTTTTTATCATTAAAAAAACTGTTTCTATATTTGTTATAGTGTTAATAACAAAATTTACACAAAAAGAAAACAAAATAATGAATTTTAATAAAAGACTATCGGTCTTTTTTTTTTTATGATACAATTATTTAAGGTGATAATATGAAAAATATTATAAAGAAAATATTTTTATTTATCTTAACTATATCTATCTTAGTAATAGCTATAATTTTATATGCTAATTATATAGGTACTAAAGGACTAAAAGTAAAAGAATATAAAATAACTAATAGTAAACTACCAGATAATTTTCATGGTTTAAAAATAATACATTTATCTGATTTACATTATGGATATAAAGTTAATTCTAAAGATTTAAAAAATATAACTAATAAAATAAACGAATTAAAACCAGATTTAATTGTTTTTACAGGTGATTTATTTGATAAAAATATAAAATTAAATGAAAAAGAACTTAATGAAATTACAAATGCTTTTTCTAATATGAAAGCAACTATTGGCAAATACGCTATAAGTGGAAATGAAGATTTTAATAATAAAAAATATGAAACTATTTTAACAAACAGTAATTTTATAAATTTAAATGATACTTTTGATTATATATATTATTTAGATCAAACTCCTATTTTTATTTCCGGTATATCTAGTAATTTAGAAAATAAAAAAAATATAAATTCTAAAACACAAACAGCTCAAGATGAAATAATAAAATATGAAACTCAAAATCAGAATGATTTATATAGTATTTTAATTATGCATGAACCTGATTTCATCGATGATATAAGTTTAGAAAATACTGATTTAATTCTAGCAGGACACTCTTTAGGTGGCAAAATAAATATACCAATTATTAAAGATTTCTTTTTAGAAGAAGGAGCTTTAAAATATAATAATGAATATTACAGGATAAACAATACAGATTTATATATTTCAACTGGTATTGGAACAGACGAATTTACTTATAGATTATTTAATAAGCCATCTATAAATTTTTATAGATTAACTAATCATTAAAAATAATTCAGTATGAATTATTTTTTATTGACTTATTCACTCATTAAGATATAATAATATTAGTGATAAATGATAATCATTATCACTTAAAGGAGGTTATATGAGCAAACATTTATCAAAAGACATTAGAGTTCCAATTGAAAAAGATAATATATCAATTATGAGAGATGAATCATTGTGTATAAATTGTGGACTTTGTAAAAATATATGTAAAGAAAAAATAAATGTACATAATTCTTATTCATTAGAGGAAACCGGTGATAAAGCAATATGTATAAACTGTGGTCAATGTGCAAATGCATGTCCAACTAATAGTATTACTGAAAGATATGAATATAACACGGTAAAAGAAATAATAAATAATAAAGATAAAATTGTAATTGTATCTACTTCACCATCAGTTAGAGTGTCACTAGGAGAGGCTTTTGGAATGCCTGCAGGAGAATTTGTTGAAGGAAAAATGGTAGCGCTTTTAAGAAAGTTAGGTTTTAATTATGTTTTAAACACTAATTTTGCTGCTGATTTAACAATAATGGAAGAAGCAAATGAATTAGTTGAAAGAATTAAAAATAATAAAAGTTTACCTCAGTTTACAAGCTGTTGTCCTGCTTGGGTTAAATATGTAGAACTATTTCATCCAGAATATATTGATAATTTATCAAGTACTAAAAGTCCAATTAGTATGCAAGGAGCAACTATAAAAACATACTTTGCAAAAAAACAAGACATTGATCCTAAACAAATAATTAATGTTGCACTTACACCATGTACAGCTAAAAAATTTGAAATAAGACGTGATGAAATAAATAGTGCTGGTAAATATCTAGGAATAGATAATCTTAAAGATACAGATTATGTTATTACTACAAGAGAACTTGCTAAATGGGCTAAAGAAGAAAACATTGATTTTAAATCATTAGAAGATAGTTCTTATGATTCTTTAATGTCAAACGCATCTGGAGCTGGTATTTTATTTGGAAATAGTGGTGGTGTTATGGAAGCCGCTCTTCGAACAGCTTATCATATACTTACATCTAAAAATCCAAATGAAATATTACTTAATTATACACCAGTAAGAGGATTAGATGGTATTAAGAAAGGTTCTATTGAAATAGATGGTTTAACAATTAAATATGCAGTAATATATTCAACAGCAAATGCAGAAAAATTTTTAAAATATTTAAAAGAAACAAAAGAAACATTTCATTTTATAGAAGTAATGACTTGTCCAGGTGGATGCATAGGCGGTGGTGGTCAGCCAAAAGAATACTTAAATTCTGATAAAAATTTACATATTAAAAGAATGGAAGGATTATATAATAAAGATAAACTTATAGATATTAAATCATCTTATGAAAACTCTGAAATTATTAAATTATATGAAGAATTTTATGGTAAGCCATTAAGTGATTTAGCAAAAAAACTATTACATACTAAATATATAGATAGAAGTAGTGATTTAAAGAGAGGTGTTAAAAAAATGAAAAAATTTAGATGTAAAATATGTGGTTATATTCATGAAGCAGAAGAGCTAGAAAGTGACTTCGTTTGTCCTTTATGTAAATATGGTGCAGAATACTTTGAAGAAATAATAGAAACTGAAAACAAAAATAAGTATTCTGGTACTAAAACTGAAAAAAATTTAAAAGAAGCTTTTTCAGGTGAAAGTGGTGCTAGAAATAAATATAAATACTTTGCTAATGTTGCAATTAATGAAGGTTATGAACAAATAGCAGATATTTTTATGGAAACTTCTGAACAAGAATCACAGCATGCTAAAATGTGGTACCAAGAATTATATGGTATTGGAAATACTAAAGAAAATTTAGAAGTAGCTGCTAAAGGAGAAAATGAAGAATGGACAGAGATGTATAAACGTATGGCAAAAGAAGCAAGAGATGAAGGTTTTGAAGATTTAGCTATTAAATTTGAAAATGTAGCAGCTATTGAAAAAAGTCATGAAGAACGTTATTTAAAATTATTAAAACGTATTAAAAACGGGGAAGTATTTAAAGAAGATGAAACTATCTTTTGGATGTGTAGAAAGTGCGGTCATTTACACTTTGGTAAAGAAGCTCCTGAAGTATGTCCTACTTGCGGTTATCCAAAATCATATTTTGAAAGAAAAAAAACTAATTATTAAAAACAATCAATTACGATTGTTTTTTTAATTCATTTAATAATTTATACCCTACAATAGTTACAACTTGCTTCTTAGCTTCTTCTCTATCTCCTGTTTCTATTGAAACTGTTTGGTTTATATAATTATCATTATCTTTATCATAAATACTAATATAAACCATATTATCTAAACCGTACATATTATTTTTATCTATAACACCTAATTTACCAGTTATCCCAATTCCATAATTAGAGTTAGTAAAATCAGATATTTTTTTAGACATTTCTTTAGCAGTTTCCATACTGTAAACAGAATAATTATCTATTACACTCTTATCAACACCCATTTTTATTTTATATTCATTAGAGTATGTAACAGCACCAAATCTAAAGACAAGAGAAGCACCTTCTACATTAGTTATAGTATTAGCAACCATTCCCCCAGTACATGATTCCATTGTAGATACAGTTTTATTATTATTATTTAAAATTTCAACTATTTCTTTATATCTATTCATATTAAACCTCATTTAACAATTTATTAAGTTCATTACATCTTTCTACATTCATTGGTTTTACTCCTTCAAGTCTATAAGGAATATTTAATTCTTTATATTTATGTACACCTAATGTTTCATATGGTAATAATTCTTTTTTTTCAACATTTTTTAATTTTTTTAAAAATTCTTTAAGTCCTATTATATACTCATTAGTATCATTTATTCCAGGTACAATTACTTGTCTTATCCACATCTTTTTATTTAGTTTTTGACAAGTTTCTAAAAATTTTAAAGATAAGTCTATATCCATACCTGTCATTTTTTTATAAGCTTCTTTTTCATAAGCTTTAACATCCCAAATAACTAAATCAGTATACTCAAGAATTTCTTCATAATCTGTTCCAACTCCCGATGTATCAAGAGCAGTATTTATATTATTTTGCTTACACAGTTTTAAAGTTTCTAATAAAAATTCTTTTTGCATCAAAGGTTCTCCACCTGAAAAAGTAACTCCACCTTCTTCTCCAAAATAATTTTTATATTTTTTTATCTTTTCAACTACTTCTGTTGGAGTCATTTCTATTCCGCCAACTTTAGACCAAGTTTCTGGATTATGACAAAATAAACAACGAAGTGGACAGCCCTGAAGAAAGAAAACTATTCTTATTCCAGGTCCATCCACTAATCCCATTGTTTCTATTGAACTTATATAGCCCTTAGATTTTGTCATGGAAAGTTCTATTTATAACTTCTAATTGTTGTTCTCTTGATAATCTATTAAAGTTTACTGCATATCCAGATACTCTTATTGTAAGTGTTGGATATTTTTCAGGATTTTCCATAGCATCTTCAAGCATTTCTCTATTGAATACATTTACATTAAGATGCTGTGCGCCCTCTCTAAAATATCCATCCATAAGCATAACTAAATGACTTATTTGATCATTTAAATCATGTCCAAGTGCATTTGGTGTAATTGAGAATGTATTTGAAACACCATCTTCACATGTGCAAGCATAAGGTATTTTAGCTACTGAGTTAAGTGACGCTAATGCTCCATTTGAATCTCTTCCATGCATTGGGTTAGCACCTGGCGCGAAAGCAACTCCTGCTTTTCTTCCATCTGGTGTAGCACCTGTTTTTTTACCATATACTACATTTGATGTAATAGTTAAAACAGATAATGTATGTTTAGCATTTTTATATAGTGGATGAGATGCTAATTTATTATAGAATGATTTTACTAAATCAACACCAATTCTATCTACTCTATCATCATCATTACCATATTTAGGATAATCTCCTTCTATTTCAAAATCTATAGCAATACCATTTTCATCACGAATTGGTTTTACTTTTGCATATTTAATAGCAGATAATGAGTCGATTGCTACTGAAAGACCTGCAATACCAAATGCCATTAATTTATCAGGATTAGTATCGTGTAAAGCCATTTGTCCTGCTTCATATGCATATTTGTCATGCATATAATGAATTATATTCATAGCATCTACATAAGTTTTAGCAACTTTATCAAGTACTAAATCATACATTTTACATACTTTATCGTAATCAAGTATCTCATCTTCCATTTTAGGAATATTTTCAATTACTAAGTCTCCTTTTTTCTCATCAACACCACCATTAATTGCATAAAGTAGCGCTTTAGCTAAATTACATCTAGCTCCAAAGAACTGCATTTGTTTTCCAATAGTCATAGCAGAAACACAACAAGCAATTGCATAATCACTACCATGAATTGGTCTCATTACTTCATCATTTTCATATTGAATAGCATCTGTTTTAATAGATATATATGCACAATACGCTTTAAAGTTTTTAGGAAGTTTATCAGACCATAATATTGTCATATTAGGTTCTGGTGCTGGTCCTAAATTAATTAAAGTGTGTAAATATCTAAATGAATTTTTAGTAACTAAAGCTTTTCCAGTTTCAGTCATTCCACCAATAGATTCAGTTACCCATGTAGGATCTCCAGCAAATAATTCATTATATTCTGGAGTTCTTAAATGACGAGCTACTCTTAATTTGATTATAAACTGATCTATAAGTTCTTGAGCTTCTTTTTCTGTAATTATACCTTCGTTTAAATCTCTTTCAATATATATATCTAAGAATGTAGATGTTCTACCTAAACTCATAGCAGCACCATTATTTTCTTTAATAGCTGCTAAATAACCAAAGTATAACCATTGTACTGCTTCTTTAGCATTCATAGCTGGTTTACTTATATCAAAACCATAAGATTCAGCCATTGCTTTAATATCTTTTAAAGCTTTTATTTGCATGCTTATTTCTTCTCTTAATCTTATTGTTTCTTCATTAATAACTTCTTCTCTAGAAAGTAAATCTTTTTTCTTTTCTTCTATTAAAAAGTCAATACCATATAAAGCAATTCTTCTATAATCACCTATAATTCTTCCTCTACCATATGCATCAGGAAGACCAGTTAAAAGTCCTACATGTCTTGCTTTACGTATATCTGTTGTATATGCATCAAACACACCATCATTATGTGTTTTTCTATATAGTTTAAAATGTTTTGATGTCTCTTCATCCCATTTATAACCATATGCTTCTAAGGCTGACTCTACCATTCTACTTCCACCAAATGGGTTTACTATTCTTTTTAAAAGCCCATCTGTTTGAAGTCCAACTATAACTTCATTATCTTTATCAATATATCCAGGTTTATAGTTATTTATTCCAGACACTGTTTTAGTATCTACATCAAGTATTCCTTTTTTTAATTCTTCTTTGATGGCTTCTTCACATTTATTCCATACTTTTTTTGTTTTTTCTGAAATATCGCTTAAAAAAGAACCATCTCCTTCATATAAAGTGTAATTGTCTAAAATAAATTCTTTAACATCTATTTTATTTTTCCAAGTATCACCTTTAAAATTTCTCCATGCTTCCATTTTTAACATCCTTTCCTTAAGTATTATACCACGTATAATGTAAATTAGTAAATAAATAGGTTTGAACCTTGTTTAATTTACTATATAATATTATCTATTCATTTTACAAAATGAATAGATAATTTGCGATTGAGTTTAGGCAAATTAT
>CALVXR010000099.1 GCA_944371445.1 uncultured Bacilli bacterium | reverse complement strand
TAAGAAAAGGACTTATATAGGTCGGCCTTTTTTCTGACAGTTGAAATTTGTAAATGTTATTATATATTAGTTTTAGAAAGTTTGCAAGTTAGGTTGCGGACGCAGTCTGCCGTATGATATAATGTATAAGTAAAAAGAAGGTGATTAAATGTTTGCAAAAGATATTGGAATAGATTTGGGTACGGCTAATGTGCTTATTTACATAAAAGGGCAAGGAATAGTATTAAATGAACCTTCAGTAGTAGCAATTGATGCTGAAACAAAAAGACCTCTTGCTTATGGAAAAGAAGCTAGAGATATGCTTGGAAGAACACCAGGAGATGTAAAAGCAATAAGACCTATGAAAGATGGAGTTATAGCAGATTTTGAAGTTACTGAGATGATGCTTAACCATTTTATACGTAAAGTAAATGGTAAAAGTTTTTTCTCAAGACCAAGAATTTTAATTTGTTGTCCATCTGATATTACTGGTGTAGAAAGAAATGCTATTAAAGAAGCTGCTGAAAGAACTGGTGCTAGAAAAGTATTTTTAGAAGTAGAACCTAAAGTTGCGGCAGTAGGAGCAGGAATGGATATTTCTAAACCAAGCGGGAATATGGTAATTGATGTTGGTGGTGGTACTACTGATATTGCAGTTTTATCATTAGGTGGAATTGTAAATAGTTCTTCTATAAAAGTAGCTGGTAATGTTTTTGATAGTGATATTATTAAATATATAAAAGATAAATATAAACTTTTAATAGGAGATAGAACTGCAGAAGATATTAAACTTTCTATAGGTAGTGTTTTTCCTGATGCTAAAGATGAAAAAATGGATGTTAGAGGAAGAGATTTAGTTACAGGACTTCCACATACTATAACACTTTGTTCAAATGAAATAGAAGAAGCTTTAAGAGAAAGTGTTTATATGATTATAAATACTGCTAAAAATGTATTAGAACAAACTCCACCTGAATTATCAGCAGATATTATAGATAAAGGAATTGTAGTTACTGGTGGTGGAGCTATGATATATGGATTTGATGAACTTTTAGCACATGAATTAAAAGTACCTGTATTTATAGCAGAAAGTCCACTTACTTGTGTAGCAGAAGGAACAGGAGTACTTCTAGATAATATACATTTACTTGAAAAATAATCTTTTTGATTATTTTTTTTCTTTTTATATAAGAAAAATAGACACAATTTATAAAAAATGGTAAAATTACTTTAGGTGGTTTTATGGAAAACATAGGTATTAGAATATTTTGCATGACATTTATATGTTTTATATTTGTCGCAGGTATTATGCCATATATAAAAAAATTAGCTATGAAAATTGGAGCTGTAGATATTCCAAGAAATAAACATATACATAAAAAGCCAATGCCTAAATTAGGTGGAATGGCAATTTTCTTTGGATTTTTACTTGGATATATGTTATTTGGTACACCTAGTAGTATAATGAATGCAGTATTAATAGGAAGTTTCGTAATAATTTTGATAGGAGTTTTAGATGATATATCAGAATTAGGTCCACTTCCACAATTTATAGGGCAATTTGTTGCAGCATCTATAATAGTTTTTTATGGAGATTTACTTCTAAAAGATATTAGTGCGTTTGGATTTTATTTAGATTTTGGATTACTTTCTTATCCACTAACTATCTTATTTATAATGGGATGTATAAACTGTATAAATTTCATAGATGGACTTGATGGATTATCAGGTGGAATAAGTGCTATTTACTTTTTAACTATAGGTATAATCGCAACTTTGCAAGGAAAGACAGGATTAGATTTTGTTCTTGCGTTTATAATGTTTGGTTCAACATTAGGATTTTTAGCTCATAACTTTCCACCAGCTTCAATATTTGCAGGGCAATGTGGATCAATGTTTATGGGATTTATAATATCTGTAATAGCGTTATTAGGATTTAAAAATGTAACAATGACATCTTTAATAATACCACTTCTTATTTTAGCAATCCCAATTCTAGATACATTATTTGCTATTATAAGAAGAACATTAAAAGGTGAAAAAATAACAAGTAGAGACACATTTCATGTTCATCATCAATTATTAAATAGAAATTTTTCTCAAAAAACTACAGTACTTATAATATATGTAATAGATATTTTATTCGCATTTGCATCAATATTATATATCTTAAAAGATGCTGAGCTAGCATACTTTGTATATGGTATTTTAACTATAATAGTACTATTATTTGTTTTTAATACTAATATAGTATTTGATAAAAAAACTTTAAAAGAAAAAATTGTATCTAAATTAAATAATAAAAAGAAAATAAAAAAATAAATATGTTTTAAAAAGCATATTTTTTTTGTTTATTAACATAATAAACATAGGTGATACTATGATGGAATTATTTAAAGCTAATATTACTGAATTAGATGATGTTTTTATTAGGGGAGTTTTTTCTTTGGTTACTCTTTTCTTAGTAGCAAAAGTAATAGGTAAAAAACAAGTCTCACAAATGAGTTTGTTTGATTATGTTATAGGTATTTCTATAGGTAATTTTGCTGCAGAAATGACTGTTGATATAAATATACCATTTTTAAATGGAATAGTAGCAGTTATTATATTTGGAGTGTTTGCGCAGATAATTAATTATATTACTATGAAAAGTATATATTTAAGGAGATTTTTCATGGGTACTCCAACTATTCTTATAGATAATGGTAAAATTTTAGAAAAAGGTTTAAAAAAAGTAAAAATGGATATAAATGATTTACTTGAAGAATGTAGAAATGCTGGTTTCTTTGATATGAGTCAAATAGAAAGTGCTGTTATGGAAGTAAATGGTAAACTTAGCATCTTACCAAAATCAGAGTATAGACCGCTTACTCCTAATGATATGAATATTAAAGTAGAAGAGGAATATATAAAATCTCCTGTAATAATAGATGGTAAAATAATGATAAATAATTTAAAAAATATGAAAAAAACAGAAAGCTGGCTTAAAAAGAATTTAAAATCGTTAGGTTATAAAAATATAGAAAATTTGTTATTAGTTACAATAGATAATTCAAATAATGTAGATGTTTATACTAAAAATAATGTAAATGTTCCTGAAATACTAGAATAATTGACATTATTTTACGGACATAAATAAGTTAATAATTATTACTTATTTTTTTTTGATATAATAATTTATATAAATAAAATAGGAGAAGGTGAGTTATGAGACATTTTTGTGCATCAACATTTGTAATTGACAGATATAACAAAAAAATACTGTTAGTAAAACATAAAAAATTTAATAAATGGGTACAACCTGGAGGTCATATTGAAGAAGATGAAACTCCTGAAGAAGCTGCTGTTAGAGAAGTGTTTGAAGAAACAGGACTTAGAATAAAACTTTTAGGAGAACGTTTTCCAAGAGAAAGTGATTTTGTAAGACCACTTGCTATACAAAAAAATAGGGGTAAAACTGGTGATTTACATATAGATATTGTATATGTAGCAGAACCTCTTTACGAACAAGACATTAAATATGATGAAAAGGAATCTCTAGGTATTGGATGGTTTAGTAGAAATGAACTTGAAAATATTTCTGTATTTCCAGATGTAAAAATAACAATGGATTATTTACTTAAAGAATATATGGGTGGTTAGTATGGATATGATTATGTTGTGGATTGATATTCTTTTACCTGTTTTGACAATTTTGATTCCAGTTTTTACAACTATATATACAGTTACTAATAGAATAAAAAATGAAAATAGAGAAGAACATAAACCATATATTATTTTAGATAGTATAAAAGATGTAAATAGTTTGGATACACATAAATATTTTTTAACAGCAGTTGGTAGAAATTATAAAGAAGAATATGAAAATAATAGTGAAATAATAGATGATAATAAAATATTTTTAAATTTAGTTTTAAAAAATATTGGTTATGGAGTGGCATCTAATATTAAGTTTTATGATTTACTTACAGGTGTTGAAATTCATGGTACTCAGGATAGTATAAAAAATAAAAATCAAAAATTATTTACCACTTTTGATATAGCAAAAGATGAAATTAAAAATGTTCAAATGAAAGTTATTAGTTTGCTAAAAGAAGAAGATGGAATAATTAAAGAAGATCATAATAGAATACTTTGTGTTTATGAAGATTTAAATAACAATGTTTATAGTACTATAATAACTATAAATATGAAAGAAAAAAGTCATTATGACTTCTTTGCATATCAGCCAACTTCAAAAAGTTATAAAAGATGGATAAAAGAAAATAGAAAAGAATATAAAAAAATATATAAAGAATATAAATCATTATAAAAAGAAATCACTTCATTATGATTTCTTTTTTGTAGTTATTCTGTAATAGATAAACAATTTTTATTTATCTTCTATTTTATCTATATCAATGTGTAAGTTCAAATCATCTTCAGTAGGTAGTTTTTCTAAAATATCTTTAGGGATATATTTTTCTATTTCAAAAGAAGATACACCAATTGGGACATTAATTGATTTTAAAGAATAATCTACAGTTAATCTGTCTTTATCCTTACATAACAATAATCCTATTGTTGGATTATCATGTTTTTTCTTTAGAATATCATCAATCGCTGTTACGTAAAAGCTTATTTGCCCAGCATATTCTGGTTTAAAACTATTTGCTTTAAGTTCAACAACAACATATCTTCTAAGCTATAAGTGATAAAATAATAAGTCAATAAAGAATTCTTGTTCACCTACATTTATTTTATATTGATTTCCAACAAAACTAAATCCTTTTCCAAGTTCTATTAAGACGTCTCTAATTTTATTTATCATTTCATTTTCTAATTCTTTTTCTTTATATTCATTTTTTTATGATAAGAAATCAAAGATATATGGATCTTTGATTGTATATTTTACTAAATCACTATCTAAAGCTGGTAATGTATTTTTAAAATTGTTATTTGATGCACCAATTCTTAAATGATATTCACTATCAATCTGAATAGAAAGCATATTTCTTCCCCACCCATTTTTTAGAATGCCTTCTATATATATTTTTCTTATTTCTTTATCTTTTATTTTTTCCATTAGAATAATATTGTGTCCCCAAGGAACTTGTGCAACAAGCTGTTGCACTTCTTCATCATCTTTATATTCTAAATAAAATTTTTTTCATATATTTTAAATTTCTTACCGAAAAACCAGTTGAATTAGGAAATTACATTTTTAAATCTTTTGAAACTTCATCTATAAACTTATTTCCATATTCATAATTATCATTTAAGATTTTTCCTAATCTAAAATACATTGAAATTAAGTTAATATTACTTTCATAAGCAATTTTATATTGTGTTTTTTTAATTTCATTCTTTATATTATTAATTATTTCTTTAGTATCTTTTTCATTTTGATTATTCATTATCAGAACCTCCAATTTTGTTGCTTATTATGCAAAATTTTATTTTTCCTTTGAGTCTTCTATAATTTCATTTAATAATTAATGACAAATGTTATTTTAATAGTAAGTTTTTAATATTATATAAAATTTTATATTACTTTTTTAGTATTTTTTTTATTTCCTTATTTATAGATGTTTTTAATTTTCTTTTTATTTTACTTTTTGTTTTTTTTCTAAATTTAGAACTAAAACATATAAGTAATATAAATATTATAACTACTAATATAACAAAAATATAATTAATACCTTCATAATCAGACCATATACCTAGTTTATTGTTTTTAGCTTCCTTTTCTTTTTGTAATAATAAATCTGTATATTTATAATCACCATATAAATAATCTACTTTAGCGAGTCCTTTTTCAATTAAACTTTCTTGAAGTAATTTATTATCTGTAAATATCCAAACAAGTTCTCTATCATATTTATCTTTTTTATCACTATTATTATCATATTCTATTTCTATTTTATCAGCACTTTTTAATGCATCACAAGTAAAAGTACTAGCTTCTTTTCCGAAAGGTTCTTCTCCTTTAGTAGGATGTTTAGTTTCTGGTGTATCAACTGCTAAAAATCTTACTTTAATTTCTTTCCCATTTTTTATTAAATAAGCAGTATCACCATCAACACATTTGCTAAAGCTAACCACTTCTTTAGCGCTAACTATAACAGCAGTAAATAGTAATATAATAATTAAAAATAATGTTTTTTTCATATATCATACCTCATAAATATTATACTATTTAATTTGTAAATTTTCTATAAGTAATATTATAAAAAAATTATTTACATATAAATATAAGATGTGCTATAATACGTTAGGCGAAAGAGAAGTGTTATTATGAATGAAATAAGAAATATTGCGATTATTGCGCATGTTGACCATGGAAAAACTACATTAGTTGATAAATTACTTAGTATGTCAGGTACTTTTAGAGAAAATGAGGAAGTAGCTGAAAGAGTAATGGATTCAAATGATATTGAAAGAGAAAGAGGAATTACAATTTTAGCTAAAACAACAGCTATAAATTATAAAGGAACTAGAATAAATATACTAGATACACCAGGACACGCTGACTTTGGCGGTGAAGTAGAACGTATTATGAATATGGTAGATGGTGTTTTACTTGTAGTAGATGCATATGAAGGAACTATGCCTCAAACTAGATTTGTTCTTAAAAAAGCTTTAGAAGCAGGTGTAACTCCAATTGTTGTTGTAAACAAAGTAGATAAACCATCTGCTAGAGTATCAGAAGTAGTAGATGAAGTTCTTGATTTATTTATAGAGCTTGGTGCAGATGAAGAACAGTTAGAATTCCCAGTACTTTATGCATCAGCTTTAAATGGTACAAGTAGTGTAGATGCTGATATATCAACTCAAAAAGAAACAATGGATCCAATTTTAGATGCAATTTTAGAACATATTCCAGCACCTAAAGTAGAACTTGAAGGTGGACTTCAATTCCAACCAGCACTACTAGATTATAATGATTTCGTAGGTAGAATTGGTATTGGTAGAGTTACTAGAGGAACTATCAAACTAAATGAAATGGTTTCATGTGTTAGAAGAGATGGAAGTATTAAACAATTTAGAATTGCTAAATTATTTGGATTTTTAGGACTTAAAAGAATTGAAATAACAGAAGCAAAAGCTGGAGATATAATTGGTATTGCTGGACTTCCTGATATAGAAGTTGGTGAAACTGTATGTACAGTAGGAATGGAAGAAGCTCTTCCTTTACTTAGAATAGATGAACCAACTTTACAAATGACATTTGGAACAAATAGTAGTCCTTTTGTAGGAAGAGAAGGCAAAATAGTAACTGCTCGTAAAATTGAGGAAAGACTTTTTAAAGAAACTGAAAAAGACGTTTCACTTAAAATAGAACCAAATGATAATGAATCTTTCTTAGTATCAGGTCGTGGTGAACTTCACTTATCTATATTAATAGAAAATATGCGTAGAGAAGGTTTTGAACTTGAAGTATCTAAACCACGTGTAATAAAAAAAGAAATAGATGGAGTTATGTGTGAACCATATGAAGAGTTACAAATAGATTTACCAGACGAATATGTAGGTTCTGTTATAGAAGCTCTAGGTAAAAGAGAAGGTACTATGGAAAACATGGTTAACCATGGTGGCACAGTAAGACTTTTATATACTATTCCATCAAGAGGATTAATTGGATTTACTACTGAATTTATGACTATGACAAAAGGCTATGGAATAATGAACCATACTTATAAAGAATATAGAAAAATGGCTGGAGACACTGTAGGTGAAAGAAAGCTTGGCGTTTTAGTTTCTATGGAAAATGGTAAAGCAACAGCATATGCATTAGGAGGACTTGAAGATAGAGGTATAATGTTTATAGAACCTGGTACTGATGTATATGAAGGTATGATAGTAGGAGAACATACTGCTGATAATGATTTAGCTGTAAATGTTGTAAAGGGTAAAAACTTAACTAATACTAGAAGTTCTAGTAAAGATCATACTGTTGTTTTAAAAAGACCTAGAATAATGTCACTTGAGGCTTGTTTAGATTATATAAATAGTGATGAACTTGTTGAAGTTACACCACAAAGTTTTAGACTTAGAAAAAAAATACTAAATACAAATGAACGTAAGAAATTTGATGCAAAAAAAATGAGAAATTAATTTTTCTCGTTTTTTTCTTCCATTACGCTTTCATCGAAGAAATATATAATTGGAGTATCTAGTTTATTAGCAATTAGTTCTAAAGTGTCAATTGAAATGGTTTGACTAGTTATAGACTCTAATTTGGCAATAAAACTTTCACTTAATAAAAGAGATTCAGCTAATTTTCTTTGTGTTAAACCTTTTAATTTCCTGTACTTTTTTATGTTTTTCCCGATTACATCATAAATATTATATTTACTATTAGTCATATTTCTTCACCTCAATCATATTTTCGCACAAATAAATGTCATTTTTTATATACGAATAGTCTAATATATGTTATAATGTTTATGGTGAGACTATGTATGATATATGTAAGTTAAGAAAACTTAGAATTGAAAAAAATATTACAAAAAGAGAAATGGCTAAAAGAATGGGAATATCAGAATCGTATTATTCAAAAGTAGAAGCAGGCCAAAAAAGGTTATTTTATGATATGGCAGTTAAAATAGCACTCATTTTAGAAACAAAACCTGACAAAATTTTTTTTATGAAAGATTAGTTTCTGTACATATAATTAGAAAAAAAGCCAATAATATGTATAGAAATGTAAAAAAAAAGAAAATCTTGCTATTTTTTTTAATAATGTGTTATAATTTACTTAAGATAAATGGAGGGTGGTGAAATATAAATGAAGGAGTCTGCAGGAGAAGCAAATATCACAGTAATTACTATTGTTCTTATAGGTATAATTGCTGCAATTGCAACACCACTTATTACTAACTTGATGAAAAATACAGAAAGATCAAGTTGTTGTCAAGCAAATGGTGGTATATGGCGTAATGGAAAATGCTATGCTACTTGTAGTGGTAATGGAAATTCTACAGCTTGTAGTGGTTCTGTTAGTACTACATGTCAAAAATAATAACAAAGTACCAGTATTTCTGGTACTTTTCGAATTTTATTTTTTAATGATTATTTAAAAAAAGTATTATAGAAAGGAGAAATATATGAATGTTATTATAAGTAATAAATATACAAATGAGCTTCATAAATTAAATATTGATGTAATAAAATCTTTAGAAGGAGAATTTACAGTTGAGGAGATAAT
Organism: uncultured Bacilli bacterium; assembly: GCA_944371445.1. Taxonomy (GTDB): domain Bacteria; phylum Bacillota_I; class Bacilli_A; order RF39; family UBA660; genus RUG12867. The sequence continues at coordinate 10,838 of CALVXR010000099.1, read as the reverse complement.
ATCAACTTTTAAAAACTTTTTTTATCAGAGAATTATAATAGATATTACAGCAATTAAAAATCATCAAAAAATATCAACTCTTCAAAAACTTTCTATATCACTTGATATGGATAAAGCAATATTACTTTTGGATGATTCTCCAGAAAGTTCACAACCAGCATATCTATCAGATTTAGTATCAATGGGAATATATAATTTTACTAAAAATGTAGATGGAATAATGTATTTGTATGAACATCCTAATTCATATAGAGATGTAGCGCAATACCATCAATTTGAACAAAGTGTTGGTAGCAATTTATCTTCTAATGGGTATGAAACTTATAATGGAAATATATCTGCTCCTTTAACTACACATAATGAAGTTCAAAGAAAAAGAATTATAGGAATAAAAAATGTTACAAAACAATCAGGTGCTACTACTTTTACTTATATGATTAGAAAACAACTTGCAAAATATATGGATGTTTTAGCAATAGAAGTAGATAAGGGAGATTTTACATTTTTTAAAGATGAAGAATTAATTAGTACTACAAGTATGGAATTAGAAAGAGTAATAAGTAAAAATTCTAAAAAGTATGATGTCATATTTATTGATGTTAATAATAGTAAGGAAGCTAAAGAACTTTGTACTGAGATGATTTATTTATTAGAACCATCAATAATAAAATTAAATAAATTAATGGCTATAAATCCAGCTAGTTTGAAAAGTTTAAGAAATGAAAAAGTGGTTTTAAATCAAAGTTTATTAACATCAAAAGATGTTTTGGATTTTGAATATGAATCAGATTTGAAGATCTTTTTTAACATGCCACCTTTAGATGAAAGAGAAAAAACAATATTTATATTGAATAAATTTTTAAATAGACTAGGATTTGATGTTGGTCATGAAGAAGAAGAACAAAAAAATCATAAGTTATTTGGATGGATATAAGTATAAGTTATTTGGATGGATATAAGTATTGTCAAAATAAAAAAAATAATATATAATATAACAAAACGTTGATCAAGAGGAGTATATTATATATTTATTATAGAAAGCTTATGGTTGATGGAAATAAGTATAATGTATAATAGAAGGTAGCTTGTGAGTTGAATATTTGAATAAAGTAGAATAATTCCGCTATATAGCGTTATCATTAAGAGGCACTTAGGTGTAAATTAAGGTGGTACCACGTAATCACGTCCTTAAATAGGATGTGATTTTTTTATTAGAAAGGGTGATTTTATGTTAGATAAAAAATATAACGCACAAGAAAAAGAAACAAAATGGTTGAATTATTGGAATGAAAATAAGGTATATGAATTTAAACCAGACCAAAGAGAAGTATTTTCAATAGATACTCCTCCACCAACTGTAAATGGCAAAATTCATATAGGACATATTTTTTCTTACTCTCAAACAGAAATGATTGCTAGGTATAAGAGATTAAGAGGATATAATATTTTCTACCCGTTTGGATTTGATGATAACGGGTTGCCTAGTGAAAGATTAGTAGAAAAAGAACAAGGAAAAAAAGCACATGAAATAGGTAGGGAAGAATTTTCTAAATTATGTTACAAAACGACTGATAAATATGAGGATGAATTTCAAGAATTATTTAGAAAAATGGGAGTAAGTACAGATTGGAATATTCATTACAAAACTGTTAGTCCTTCTACAATAAAAATTAGTCAGACATCATTTTTAGATTTAATTGATAAAGGACATTGTTATCATAAAGAAAGTCCAGCATTATGGTGTAATGAATGTTTAACATCTATAGCACAAGCAGAACTTGAAACAAAGACGATAAAAACTACATTTAATTATATAAATTATTCTACTACTGATGGAGAAACATTTACTATTGCAACCACAAGACCAGAACTTATTCCGGCAATAGTTTGTGTATTTGTTAATCCAAATGACGAAAAACACAAGCATTTAATTGGAAAAACAGCACACATTCCAGTAATAGATATCGAAGTTCCTATTATGGCTGATGAAAAAGTAGCAATTGATAAAGGTACAGGAATTGTTATGTGTTGTACTTTTGGTGATCAAACAGATATAGAATGGTGGAAAAAATATAATTTACCATTAAAATATATATTTACTGAAGATGGAAGAATTATTGATTCTATACCAAACTATGGTGGTATGAAAATTAAAGAAGCTCGTAAAAAAATAGTTGAAGACTTACAAGCTGGTGGTTATGTTGTAAAAATTGAAGAATTAGAACATGAAGTACAAACTCATGAAAGATGTGGTAAAGAAGTAGAATATTCTGTTATGAAACAATGGTTTATAGATATTATGAATCATAAAGAAGATTTCTTGAAAATTGGTAACGAAATTAAATGGCATCCTGAACACATGCATAATAGATATGATGAATGGGTTAATAATGTTGCTTGGGATTGGTGTATTTCAAGACAAAGATACTTTGGAGTACCATTTCCTGTTTGGTATTGTAAGACCTGTGGTGAACCAATATTTGCTAAAAAAGAAGACTTACCTGTTAATCCATTAGTAGATTCTCCAAAAGTAGATAAATGTCCTAAATGTGGTTGTAAGGAATTTGTTCCAGAAACAGACGTAATGGATACTTGGGCAACATCTTCTGTAACTCCTTTAATTAATATGAGATATGGCGAAAAGGAAAATTATGAATCATTCTTAAAGCCTATGAGTTTAAGAACAAATGCTTCAGAAATTATTAGAACTTGGGATTTTTATACTATAGTTAAGAGTTTTTATCATTTTGGACAAAGACCATGGGATAATGTTATGATTTCAGGATTTGTCATGGCTAATAAAGGAGAAAAAATTAGCAAGAGTAAAGGAAATAGTAAAGTTGAACCAATTGATTTAATAAATCAATATTCAGCAGATGTTATTCGTTATTGGGCTGGTTCTGGAAGGCTTGGTACTGATATAGTGTTTAGTGAAGAAACACTACTTAGAGGGAAAAAATTAATTAACAAAATTTGGAATGTTTCTAAGTTCATAGAGATGCATTTAACTGATTATGAAAATAAAGAATTTAATGATTTTGAATATATTGATAAATGGATTTTAGGAAGTTTCCAAGAAATGGAAATAGGATTTGTTAAATACTTAGATGAATATGAAGTTGGACTTGCATTAAACACTCTCGAAAAATTCTTCTGGAATTTCTGTGATAATTATATTGAAATTGTAAAACATAGATTATATAGACCTGAAGAATTTGGAGATATTCCTAGATATTCTGGACAAAAAACAGTTTATACAATTCTATATAAATTATTACAATACTTTAGTATCTTCTTCCCATTCATTACAGAAGAAATATATCAAGAATTATATCATGATAAAAAATCTATTCATTTAACAAAAATTAAACCTCTAGAATTTAATTTTGTAAATGAAATAAAAAATGGTGACTTGATTATGAATATCATAAGTCAAGCAAGAGGTGAAAAAACAATTAATTATGTTTCATTAAAAACTCCAATTAAAAATTTAGATTTAAGCTTAAATAAAGAATTAGAAGATGCAATAAATGCTTCAATTAAAGATTTTAAAGCAACTTTATTTATTGAAAATTTAAATATAAAATCAATTCATAATGGTTATGAAGTAAATAAAATAGAATTAAATTTAGAAAATATTGATTAAATATAAGTATAGATTAATCTCTATACTTTTTATTTTGTAGTGACATTTGTAGTGACATTTATAGTGACATTTATAGTGACATATGTTATAATTTATATGGAGGTTAAAATATTATGATAGGATTATTAGAGGATAAAAGAACAGAGTTTAAAGTGAAGATTACAGATAGTCTTGAAAGAGAAGTTATTGCATTTTTAAATACTGATGGAGGTAATATATTTATTGGGGTTGATGATAAAGGAAATATTCAAGAAAATTTAGGAAATATAGATTTATTACAAAGAACAATAAAGGATAGATTAAAGGATAACATTATGCCTTCAACATTAGGACTATTTGATGTTGTTGTAAATGAAAAAAATGGGAAAAAGTATATACAAATTATTATAGCAAAAGGAAGTGAAAGACCATATTATTTAAGAGGTATGGGGATGACACCAGATAGTTGTTTTATTAGAGTTGGATCTTCAGTTGAAAGTATGAATAGTGAAACAATTCTTAATTTATTTTCTAAAAGAACAAGAAATTCGTTGAAAAACATCAAATCACCTAAACAAGATTTAGAATTTAAAACATTAAAAATTTATTACCAAGAAAGTGGATATGAGGTAAATGATAACTTTTTAAAAAAATTAGATTTATATGACGATAATAATGAATTTAATTATATAGCATATTTACTTTCAGACAACAATAATATTTCTGTTCAATTCGCCAAATATGAAGGAAATGATGTTTATAATTTAATAGAAAATGAAGACTTTGGTTTTTGTTCATTAATAAAAATAACAGATAATATTTTGAATAAAATTATGTTAGAAAATAAAACTTATACTAAAATTGAAACTCCAACTAGAAAAGAAATAAAGATGTATGATTATAGTGCTGTAAAGGAATTAATAACAAATGCTTTGGTTCATAATGATTGGTGTAATGGATATTCTCCAAAATTTGAAATATTCAGTAATAAATTAGTTATTTCATCTAATGGAGGAATTCAAGAAGGAGTATCCCAAGAAGAATTTTTAGAAGGTTTTTCTAATCCTAGAAATCCTGAATTGATGAGAATTTTTAGAGATTTAAATTTTGTTGAACAGCTTGGTACAGGAATACAAAGAGTTTTGAAAACATACAATAAAAATATATTTGAATTTTTTCCTAACCATATACGTGTGACAGTACCATTTAATAGAAATGAGTTTAAAGAAAATTTGGTTCATTCAACAAATAGCATAACAAAAAATCTTAATAAACTTCAAAAGTCTATTATAAAACTTATTATGGATAAGCCTAATATTACACAAGAAGAACTAGCAAGATTATTAGATGTAAATAAAAGAACAATAATAAGAAATTTTAAAGTTCTACTTGATGAAAAATATATAGAAAGAGTTGGAGCAAACAAAAATGGATATTGGAAAATAAATAATTTATAAATTTATTAAAAGTATTAGCTCTTTCTCAAATAGTGATGGTAACCTCTAATACTAATGATAATAAGTAGTATAAGAGAACAAAATTCGATATGAATTTCGTTTCTTGTAAATAGGAGAAACGAGGTTTTTATATGGATCAATTAAGTTATGAATACAAAATAAATATTTATAATGAATAAACAAGGAATATACCTCTTTTTTTATTGATTTATAGGAAAATAGTGTAATTTTATGGTATGATATATATGGTGATAGTATGGATTTAAAAAACTTAAATGAAAACCAAAGAAAAGCTGTTCAAAAAGTAGATGGACCTCTTTTAGTTTTAGCTGGAGCAGGTTCTGGTAAAACTAAAGTACTTACTACAAGAATAGCTTATTTAATAGAAGAAATTGGTATTAGTCCAACATCTATTTTAGCGATAACTTTTACAAATAAAGCTGCTAAAGAAATGAAAGAAAGAGTTGTTAAAATGCTTGGGAAAGTTGCTTATAATATTCAAATATCAACATTTCACTCTTTCGGACTTAATATTATGAAAGAAAATTATGATAAACTTGATTATGATAAAAACTTTACTATAATAGATAGTGATGATTCGCTTACAATAATAAAAAAAATATTAAAAGATATGAATTTGGATATAAAACAATATAATCCAAGAGCAATACGTTCTAAAATTAGTGGTGCTAAAAATGAGTTATTAACACCTTCAGAATATGAAAAATATGCAGCTACTGATTTTGAAAAAATAGTAGTAAAAGTTTATGAAAAATATAATAAAAAATTAAAACAAAATAATTCTTTAGATTTTGATGATTTGTTAATGCTTCCAATAACTCTATTTAAAATGTATCCTAATATTCTTATGTATTATCAAGAAAAATATAAATATATATTAATCGATGAATATCAAGATACTAATGAAGCACAATATATTTTATCAAAAATGATAAGTGCTAAATATAAGAATATATGTGTAGTAGGAGATAATGACCAATCTATTTATTCTTTTAGAGGTTCAAATTATCAAAATATATTAAATTTTGAAAAAGATTATGATGATCCTGAAGTAATAATGCTTGAAGAAAATTACCGTTCTACTAAAACAATACTAAATGCTGCTAATGATGTAATAAAAAACAATAAACAAAGAAAAGATAAAAATTTATGGACTGAAAATGAAGAAGGAACTAAAATACATTATCATAGGCTTAGTAATGAGAAAGAAGAAGCTTTAGATATTGTAGAAGAAATAGAAAAACTAATAAATAAAGGTGTTCCAAAAAATGAAATAGCAATCCTATATAGAACAAATGCACAATCTAGAACTTTGGAAGATGCAATGCTTAAAGCTAATATTCCATATAAAGTGGTAGGTAGTTTTTACTTTTATAATAGAAAAGAAATTAAAGATTTAATATCATATTTAAAAGTAATTTACAATCCTAAAGATGATGTAAGTTTGCTTAGAATAATTAATGTACCAAAAAGGGGAATTGGTTTAAAAACTATAGAAAACTTGACTAATAAGGCTATGCTTGAAGAAAAAAGTATATATGAAGTAATTACATCTGGAAAAGAAAAAGTTTTTAAAGGGATTATTGAAAAGTTAATTCAGTTAAAAGAAACATCTTCTCTTACAGAGTTAGTAGATTGTATTCTAGAAGCAACAGGCATGAGATTAGAATTAGAATCAGAAAATACAATAGAATCTGAAGTAAGACTTGAAAACTTAGAAGAATTTAAATCAATTACAAAGACATTTGAAGAAAAAAATGGTATAATTTCATTAGAAGAGTTTTTAGGAGAGATTAGCTTAGTATCAGATGTTGAAGAATATAAAAATAGAACAGATGTTGTAACTCTTATGACAGTGCATTCTTCTAAAGGGCTTGAATTTGATTATGTCTTCCTTGCAGGGATGGAAGAAAGTATTTTTCCACACAATAATTCTTTACTTGATTTAGAAGAACTTGAAGAAGAAAGAAGACTTTGTTATGTAGCAATTACAAGAACAAGAAAAGATTTGTGGATAACAAATGCTAGAAAAAGAATCCTTTTTGGTAATGATAATTATAATGCTCCAAGTAGATTTATAGATGAAATAAATAGTGATTTAATAGAAAATACTAATAAAGTATTAGAAGATAATAAAAATGTAAAAATAGAAAATACAATAGATAAAAATGCAACTTATAATATAGGTGATCATATAGTTCACGATACATTTGGTAGTGGAGTTGTAATTAGTGTTGAAAAAATGATTCTTACAATAGCATTTCCACATCCAGTTGGAATAAAAAAACTTATGAAAGGTCATAAAAGTATAAGAAAGGTATAGGTGATATTATGTTATATATGTTAGATATTTTAGAAAGTATTGAAAAAGCTTTAAAACCAGTTAGAGATTTTATTGAGGATAATTATAGTAATCCAATAATGTGGTTAGGATTATTTGTATTAGGTTTATTAATTTTTCAAGCAACTTATTCTGCTCTTCAAAAGGAGAAGTAATATGAATCGTAATAAATGTGCATCTTTGTTTAAAAGGTTCATGTCTTATTTTATAGATATGTTAATAATAATTACTTTAACATTTTTGTTATATTTTATAATTCAAATGTTTTCACTATTTATAGGTACTTTAAATGGTCTTGATTTTGTGAGAAGATATTATTATTATTTTATATTTGGAGAATTTATTTTAATTAATATTATATATTTTACTGTTTTGCCAAGTACTAGTTTTTCATCTACATTTGGTCAGTTATTACTAGGAATAAAACAAGTGGATAAAAATGGGGAGAGACTTACATATGGAAAGTCACTTCTTAAATTTCTAGCGGCATTTTTATCTAAAATAATTATATATATTGGTTATATAATAGTTTTCTTTACAGAAAATAATAGACCTCTTCACGAAATAATAACAAAAACTTATTTAATAGAAAGATAGTATAGTAAAAAACTATGCTTTTTTGTTATAATAATAGTGGTGATAAAATGACTAAAGATAGAATGAATGAACTTATAGAAATATTAAATGAAGCTAATTATAATTATCATGTTTTAGATAAACCAACTATTACAGATGCTGAATATGATAATTATTTAAGAGATTTAATAATTATAGAAGAAAAACACCCAGAGTGGAAAAGAGAAGATTCTCCTACAGTTAGAGTAGGTGGGGCTGTTGTTGATGGTTTTAATAAAGTCACTCATGAAATTCCAATGCTTTCGCTAGGAAATGTTTTTAATGAAGATGAAATAATATCATTTGATGAAAAAGTAAAAAAAGTAGTAACAAACCCTAAATATGTTTGTGAACTTAAAATAGATGGACTTTCAGTTTCATTATTATATAAAAAAGGAAGACTTGTAAGAGGTGCTACTAGAGGTGATGGTATTACAGGGGAAGATATTACTCATAATGTAAGAACTATAAAGACAATTCCTCTTAAAATAAAAGAAGAAATCGATATAGAAGTTCGTGGTGAAATCTATATGAGTAAAGCATCTTTTAATAAAATAAACGAAGAAAGAAAATCAAAAGGAGAAGAATTATTTGCTAATCCTAGAAATGCTGCAGCTGGATCAGTAAGACAGTTAGATTCTAGAATTGCATCTAAACGTAATTTAGACTGTTTAATTTATCATTTACCTAATCCAATTGACTATGATATTCATTTTCATATAGATGCTTTAGAATATATGAAAAATTTAGGTTTTAATACTAATTATAAAAATAATAAATTATGTAATAATATAAGTGAAGTTTTAGAATATGTTGCTTATTACACAGAACATAGAAATGATCTTCCATATGAAATAGATGGAATAGTAATAAAAGTAAATGATTTGGAAGAACAAAGAAAACTTGGATTTACTGCTAGAACACCAAAATGGGCAACTGCGTATAAGTTTCCAGCTGAAGAAGTTTTGACAAAACTAAAAGAAATTAAGTTTACGGTAGGAAGAACAGGTCAGGTAACTCCTAATGCTATATTAGAACCAGTATTTTTAATGGGATCAAGAATAAGTAAAGCTACTTTACATAATGAAGATTACGTATTATCTAAAGAAATAAAAATAGGGGATATTGTTTCTATTAGAAAAGCAGGGGATGTAATTCCTGAAGTTGTAGAAGTAAAAAAAGAGAGAAGAAATGGAACTGAAAAAGACTTTGTTATGGCTACAACTTGTCCTATATGTAATTCAAAATTAGTAAGAAAAGATACAGAAGCAGCATATTATTGTACAAATAAACATTGCCCAGCAAAAAAAATAGAAGGATTAATTCATTATACAAGTAGAAATGCAATGAATATTGAAGGTTTTGGAGATAGAATAATTGAAGATTTTTATAATATGGGTTATTTAAAAGACTATCCTGATTTTTACAATTTATATAAATATAAAGAAGAGTTAATGGAACTTGAAGGATTTGGAAGTAAGAGTATAAATAATCTATTAGATTCTATTGAAAAAAGTAAAGAAAATTCTTTAGAAAGACTTTTATTTGCTCTTGGTATTCGTTATGTTGGAAGTAAAAATGCTAAGATACTTGCTCAAAATTTTAAAAATATTGATAATATAATAAGTGCAACATATGAGCAGTTATTAAGTATAAGAGACATTGGAGAAATAATAGCTAAAAGTGTTTTTGATTATTTTAGAAATGAAGATAATTTAAATTTAATTAATAAATTAAAAGAATATAACGTAAATATGAATTATTTGGGTAAAGTAATCGAAGATGAAGATTTTGTAGGAAAAACGTTTGTACTTACAGGAACTCTTCTAAATATAACAAGAGAAGAAGCTAAAAATATAATAGAAGAAAAAGGTGGAAAAACAAGTTCTTCAGTAAGTTCTAAAACTAGTGTTGTAATAGTTGGAAAAGATCCAGGTAGTAAATATGAGAAAGCTCTAAATTTAGGAATAACTATTTGGAATGAGGAAGAATTTGCAAGTAAAATAAAGTAAACTTTACATTTGAATTTGAAAAAAAAATAAATTTATTATATAATACAATCAAGTAATGGAGATGGTTATTGTGAATAATGGATTAACAAATAAAGAGTTAGATTTATCATTGGCGCAAATTGGTAATGAAAAAAGAAGATTAAATCAAGAAGAAAATATATCAAAAAATACATTTGAAAAAGGAACAGTGAGAAACCTTAAAGTATATAAAAGTAGAGCACATAAAAGAAGAAAAAAACTAATTAAAAAAGTTATGATAGGAACTTTAATTGCTACAATTTCTTTTGGTGTTGGTAAAAAACTTTATGATATTGCGACTGACTCTGGTGTTGTATATTATGAAGTTCAGGATGGTGATACTTTAGGTGGAATAGCAAGTAAATTTAGTGTACCTATCGATGAAATTAGAAGAGATAATGGTTCAAAAATAGGTGTTGGTGATTTAATTAGAACTGGTGATGTGATAGCTTTTGTAACTAGTCCTAAATTGGCTGAAGAATATGAAGAAACTCATGATATGCAAGAAAATAAAGAAGAATGGTATGGTAGAAGTAGATAGTTTAAACTGTATATAAAAAATACAGTTTTTTTGTGGAAAATTATGTAAAATATTTATATATTATAAATAGAAATAGTGTTTTATGACATTCTAAGATTTGTCAATAATAAAATTTTATGTTATATTAATGCATGACAAAAAGACACGAAATTTACTATTTTTTTAAAATTAGTAAATAATGTGTTTTATTAGTGTATAATATAAGAGT
>CALVXR010000098.1 GCA_944371445.1 uncultured Bacilli bacterium | reverse complement strand
TCCAGGAGGGACATATCCAAGTACAACAAATGATGGAAAAGTAACAGCAAAAGTAGTATTACCAACATGGGGAGAAATGTATTCAGGAAATGATTTAAACATCGCATATTGGTATATAAATAGATGGTTAGGCTCTTCTTCCATTGTGTCGTTTGTGGACGGTGCCGGTAGTGGCAGCGGCTACAGTGCTGGTGGCCCCTGGCTTGGTGCGCGTCCAGTTGTAACTCTAAAATCAAATGTCAAAATAAGTTCAGGAGAAGGAACAATGACAAAACCATATAGTTTATCAATGTAAGTAATGATTAATTTCATTACTTTTTCAATGTTTAATCCAATAAAAATTTTGTAAATCTTTGAACAATATTATAAATAATATTACTATATATTATAATTTATGATATACTAATAACTAGTAAAAAGGTGATATTATGAAACAAAACAATATAAGAAATTTTTCAATAATTGCGCATATAGATCACGGTAAAAGCACTATTGCAGATAGAATATTAGAGCTTACAGGTGCGATTAGTGATAGAGAAAAAAAAGATCAGTTATTAGATAGTATGGATTTAGAAAGAGAAAGAGGTATCACAATAAAACTAAATGCAGTACAGCTTTCTTATAATTATAAAGGTGAAGAATATACTTTACATTTAATAGATACACCTGGACATGTTGATTTTAGTTACGAAGTGTCAAGGTCACTAGCAGCATGTGAAGGAGCTATACTTGTAGTAGATGCAGCACAAGGAATAGAAGCACAAACACTTGCAAATGTTTATCTAGCACTTGAAAATAACTTAACAATAATTCCTGTTATAAATAAAATAGATTTACCTAACGCAGATCCAGATAAAGTAAAAAAAGAACTTATAGATACTTTAGGATTTGATGAAGAAGAAATAATACTAGCTTCTGCTAAAAATGGAATAGGAATTAAAGAAATAATAGAGGCAGTAATAGAAAAAGTACCAGCACCAACAATAAAAGAAGATACTTTAAAAGCTCTTATATTTGATAGTGTTTATGACCCATATAAAGGAGTAGTTGCTTTAATTAGAGTTGTATCTGGTAAAGTTAAAGTTGGAGATAAAGTTAAAATGATGGCAACATGTGCTACTTATGAAGTTGTAGAACTTGGAGTACATACACCTAAAGAAAAGTCTAAAAATGAATTAATAGCTGGAGAAGTAGGTTATCTATCAGCTAGTATAAAAGATATTGAAGACGTAAAAGTAGGAGATACTGTAACTTTAGAAAAATTACCAGCAAAAGAACCACTTGCTGGTTATAAGCCAATGAAACCTATGGTTTTTTGTGGAATTTACCCACTAGAATCATCTAAGTATCCAGAACTTAGAGAAGCCTTAGAAAAATTAAAATTAAATGATGCTTCACTAGAATTTGAACCAGAAACATCAAAAGCATTAGGTTTTGGATTTAGATGTGGTTTTTTAGGACTTTTACATATGGAAATAATAGAAGAAAGAATTGAAAGAGAATTTAAAATAGATCTGATTGCTACTTCACCATCAGTAATATATGAAGTAACAAAAACTGATAAATCATTAGAACTAATTGATAGTCCTGTTAAAATGCCACCAAGACAAAAAATAGAAGATATAAAAGAGCCATATATAAAAACTAATATATTTGTACCAAGCGAATATATAGGACCAATAATGGAACTTTGTCAAAATAAAAGAGGAAATTATGTATCTATGGAATATATAGATGCTAAAAGAGTAAATATACATTATGAAATTCCTCTTTCTGAAGTGGTATATGATTTCTTTGATAAATTAAAATCTTATACAAAAGGATATGCATCATTTGATTATGATTTTATTGGTTATAAAAGTAGTAATTTAGTAAAAATGGATATATTACTAAATGGAGAAATAGTTGATGCATTAAGTGTTATAGTTCATAAAGATTTCGCATATAAAAGAGGAAAAGCAATTGTAGAAAATTTAAAAAACAAAATACCAAGACAATTATTTGAAGTTCCTATTCAAGCAATGATAGGTTCTAAAGCAATAGCACGTGCTGATATAAAAGCAATGAGAAAAAATGTACTTGCAAAATGTTATGGTGGAGATGTTTCACGTAAAAGAAAATTATTAGAAAAACAAAAAGAAGGTAAAAAAAGAATGAAAATGGTAGGAAGTGTTGAAGTACCGCAAGAAGCATTCCTATCAGTACTTTCTATGGAGGAAGAATAATGGATGAATCATTAGAAAGAAAAATAGATGAAGATGAACTTCTTAAACAAAAAGTGCTATTAATTGCAGATTATGTTATAGAAACAGGTGCTTCAACTAGAAAAACAGCAAAATACATATCTGAAAATCATTTTAAAATAAGCAATTGTACAGTATCTAAATATTTAAATGAATTATTACCTAAAGTAGATGCTGAAAGATTTAAAAAGGTAAAAAGCATAATAAAAAAGAATACACCAGAAACAATGCAAACAATAACAGTAAGAAAAAGAATGTATGAGTCAGTGTCATTATTACTAAAAGGCTATACTATTAAAGAAATAGCTTTAGAACTTGGAGAAACTGAATGGACAGTTTATAATGATATACAAAATAGATTTATGAAGTTAGAGACAGATGAAAAATTAAAAGAAGATGTAAAAAAAACTTTAAAAAATCATAGTATTGAAAATTTATGTAATCAAAGCGGTAATAGTCCATATTTTGATAAAAAATATTTTGAAACTCATAATGTAGAAAGAGAGAATGGAAGGTTTAAATCTTTTCCTAAAAAGTAGCATTCTTTCTTTTTTTTTGTTATAATTTACTTGGTGGTAGTATGACAAAACTTTTAAAAATTGATAAAGATTTACTTAAAATAATATATCCAGGTATAACTGATAAGCAGTTAGATATCGAGTATGATATTTTTAATGGAATAACAATATCTCAAAAAGCTAAAAATAGGATTCCAATATCAGAAGAAGAAATTGATGAACTAATAGAAAAACAAGGACTTATAAAAATACTGCAAGCTATGGATGGAAATTCAGCATTAAACGAATTAAATGTAGCTGAAAGTGTTATAAAATATTTAGAAGAATTAAGTGCTCCTTTAAAAAAATTAAAGATAAAAAAAATAATGGTTTGCAATAATAGTAGAGAAGATATTAATCTTAATAAAACAAAGGTAGTACCACCGATATTTAAGATAAAAAATAGAGAAATTTTAAGACGTATTTGTGTTTTTATTGCAAGACGACCTAACGATCCTAAAAGTAAAAAATTAGAAAAATATTTAGAAGTAGAAAAAGGAAAAATGTTATGATAAAATCGGTTTATATACATATACCTTTTTGCAAAAATATATGTTCATATTGTGACTTTTGTAAACAATTTTTTGATGATAAGAAAGTAGATAAATATTTAAGTGAATTATCTAAAGAAGTAGAATTAAAATATAAAAATGAAATAATCGATACTTTATATATAGGTGGTGGAACACCTTCTTCATTAAATATGTTACAATTAGAAGATTTATTTAAAATAATAAAAAAAATAAAATTAAATAAAAACTATGAATTTACATTCGAATGTAATATAGAAGACATAACTATTGAAAAAGCAAAGTTTTTATATAATAATGGTGTTAATAGAATTAGTCTTGGTGTTCAAACATTTAAACCTAAATATATTAAACTTTTAAATAGAAAACATACAAAAAAAGAAGTTTTTGACAATATAAAAATTTTAAAAGAAGTTGGTTTTACAAATATAAATGTGGATTTGATGTATGCATTACCAAATGAAACATTAAAAGAATTAGATGAAGATATTGATATATTACTACAATTAAAAGTTAATCATATATCTACTTATTCTTTAATACTAGAAGATAATACTATCTTTAAAATAAAAGGATTTTCTAGTGTTTCTGAAGAATTAGATGCTAAAATGTATGAGTTAATTTGTAAAAAACTTACTAATGAAGGTTATATTCATTATGAAATAAGTAATTTTGCTAAAAAAAATTGTGAATCAAGACACAATCTAACATACTGGAATAATAATAGGTATTATGGGTTTGGATTAGGTGCGAGTGGATATATAGATAATATTAGATATACTAATACAAGAAGTTTAAATGAATATTTAAAAGGTAATTATGTATATGAAAAAGAAATGCTTACAAATAATGAAATATTAGAAAATGAATTTATATTAGGTTTTAGAAAAATAGCCGGAATTTCTAAGCAATCATTTAAAATAAAGTATAAAACAGATATAAAAAATATAGAATTAATAAATAAATTATTAGAAAAAAATTATTTACAAGAAAATGAAGCATATATATTTATTAATCCTAAATATATATATGTATCAAATACTATATTAGAGGAATTTATTGGAGGAGTATATGAATAAAGTAGAAGTTTTTAATAAAGAATATAGTTATATAAAAAATCCTAAATATAAAGAAAATATAAAAATCCTTGTTGATTTATTACCTGACTATTTTTTTGAAGTAGCAGCAAGTTCAACAGGAAAATATCATCCAGCATTTTCACTCGGAGAGGGAGGACTTGTAAGACATACTAAAGTTGCAGTGAGAATGGCTTATGAAATGTTTAATGATGAAAGTATAACAAAGTCTTTTAATCAAGATGAAAAAGATATGATGATTATGGCATTAATTTTGCATGATGGTCTTAAACACGGATTAGAAAAATCAGAATATGTTAAATTTGAACATCCTATATTAATTTGTAATTACATAAAAGAAAATAAAGATAAATTAACATTAACTGATAATGAAATTTTAGCGCTTACTAATATGATAGAAAGTCATATGGGACCTTGGAATACTAATAATTATTCTGATTATGTATTAGAAGTTCCAAAAAATAAATATCAAAAATTTGTTCATATGTGTGATTATTTAGCAAGTAGAAGATTTTTAGATGTAAAATTTAAAAATAACGACATTGAAGATTGACACAAACAACTGTTTGCTATATACTTATTATAGGTGATAAAATGCGTGGTAAATTAATCGTTATAGAAGGAACTGATTGTTCTGGAAAAGAAACTCAAACAAAATTAGTTTTAAAAAGACTTAGAGAAGATAATATATTGATTCAAAATTTTAGTTATCCTAATTATAATTCACCTACAGGAAAAATTGTAGGAGGACCTTATTTAGGTAGAAAAGAAATTTCTGCTTCATATTTTGATGAAGGTTCGTCACATGTAGAACCTAAAGTAGCGTCTTTATATTATGCTGCAGATAGAAAATATAATATTGATAAGATAACCTTTCTTTTAGAAAATGGAATGAATGTTATTATAGATAGATATGTATATTCTAATATGGCTCATCAAGGTGGGAAAATTGAAGATTTAAATGAAAGACAAGAAATGTATAATTTTTTAGAAAAACTTGAATTTGATTTATTAGAACTACCTAGACCAGATATTGCTGTATTTTTACATATGCCTCTAAGATTTTCTTTAGAACTTAGAAGTTTAAGAGAAGATTTAGATGGCCATGAAAAAGATATAAATCATTTAAAAAATGCAGAGAAGGCTTATATAGAAATAGCAAGTAGATACAACTTTGATGTAATAGAATGTGCAAATGATAAAATAAGAACAGTAGAAGATATAAATAATGAATTATATAATATAATCAAGAAAGCATTGTAATGATGCTTTTTTCATATAATTTAATATGAAATTAATAGCGCATAGAGGTAATGACTCTGATAAAACAGAAAATAAAATAAAAGGAATTATTGAAAATTTGCTTAAAGATTATATAGAAGGGATAGAAATTGATATTCAAAATACATATGATTACAAATTTGTATTATCACATAATAAAATAATAAAAAATAATAATAATTATATAAATATAACTAAAACAAATTATAAAAATATAAAAAATATAGAACTTTTAACAGAATTACTTGATAAAATTAATTCTAATAAAATAATAATAATTGATTGTAAAGTAAATGATAATTACAAAGAATATGCTAAAAAATTAATAAAAACTATAAAAAAATATAAATATTTAAATATATATTTATGTAGTTTTAATTATGAATTTATAAAATATATAAAAAAATTAACAAGTTATAAAGTAGGAATAATTATAGGGTATTTAATGAATATAAATAAAAATCTAAATGACTTAGATTTTGTTTCAATCAATTTTAATATGAATGAAAAGAAAATTACTATTCCATATTTTGTTTGGACTGTAAATAGTAAAGATGAGATAAGAAAAATAAGTATAAATAACCATTTTCTAGGAATAATAACTGATAAGAGTAAATTATTAAAATAAAATATGATATAATAAAAAAGGATTGGAGAGATAATATGAAAAAACCTATTTTATTATGTATATTAGATGGTGTTGGCTATAGAGAAGAAACACATGGAAATGCTGTTAAAAAAGCCAATATGAAAAATTTTAATTATTTACTTGATAAATATCCACATAGTCTTTTAGAAGCTAGTGGGCCACTCGTAGGACTTCCAGAAGGTCAAATGGGTAATAGTGAAGTAGGACATATGAATATAGGTGCTGGTAGAATTATGTATCAGCCACTTGAACTTATTAATAGTAAAATAAAAGATAATTCTTTTTATGAAAATGAAGAATTATTAAGTACTATTAAACATGCTAAAGAAAATAATAGCAAACTTCACATATGTGGACTTTTAAGTGATGGAGGAATACATTCTCATATAAATCATTTATTTGCACTTATTTCTTTATGCAAAAAAGAAAATATAGAGAAAGTTTATTTTCACTTGTTTTTAGATGGTAGAGATACTCTTCCAAATGTTGCTATAAAATACATAGAAGCTTTAGAAGAAAAAATAAAAGATACAACTTTTGAAATAGCTACTATTTCAGGTAGATATTATTCTATGGATAGAGATAATAGATGGGATAGAGTTGAAAAAGCCTATAATGTTATTACTAAAGGAGAAAATAAAATAAATAATATATCATCTTATATTGAAGAAAGTTATAAAAAAGACATATTAGATGAATTTATAGTTCCCGCTACTTTAAATGAAAAAGGAATTATAGAAGATAATGATTCTATAGTAGTATTTAATTTTAGACCAGATAGAGTTAGAGAATTATTCTCTGCTTTAACAAACAAAGATTTTAGTGGTTTTAATAGAAACTTTATTAACAATTTAAAAGTAGTTACTATGATGAAAGTAAGTGAAGAAGTAATAAGTACTCCAGCATTTGAACTTCCAAAAGCAAATAATTTACTTGGTGAAGTAATAAGTAAAAATGATTTAAAACAATTAAGGATAGCCGAAACAGAAAAATATGCTCATGTAACTTATTTCTTTGATGGTGGTTCTGATATTGATTTAAAAGGAGAAGATAGAATTCTTATTCCTTCACCTAAAGTAGCAACTTATGATTTAAAACCAGAAATGAGTGCATATGAAATAACTGATACTTTATTAAAAGAAATAGATAAGGATGAGTTTGATTTTATTGTACTTAACTTTGCTAATGGAGATATGGTTGGGCATACTGGTAGTATGGAAGCTACTATTAAAGCATTAGAATCACTTGATGAATGTTTAGGAAAAATATATAAAAAAATAGAAGAAACAAATGGCATTATGTTTATTACAGCAGATCATGGTAATAGTGATACAATGCTTGATGAAAATGATAATATAATAACATCTCATTCTCTTAGTAAAGTTCCATTTATTATAACTGATAAAAATTATAAATTAGAAGATGGAAAATTAGGTGATATTGCACCTACTATATTATCTTATATGAATATAGAAGTGCCAGAAGAGATGACCGGAAATAGTTTAATAAAATAAATAATGTGTAAATTTTGTGAAAATGTGTTGACTAGCAATTATGAAATATGCTATTATTAATTTAGAAAAAGTAAGGTGGTGAGAATATGAAAGCAAATAAAGGTTTCACATTAATCGAATTACTAGCTGTTATCGTAATTTTAGCAATCATCGCTTTAATTGCTACTCCAATTATTATTGGTGTTATTGATCAAGCTAGAACAAAAGCTGCTGAAAACAGTGCTTATGGTATTATCGATGCTGCAAGACTTAAATATACTGAATCATTAATAGACGCAAGTGGTTCATTATCATTTGGCCATTCTTATAGTGCTAAAGAACTATCTGTATCTGGTGAAGGTGCTACTGATGGAACTTACACTATTTCAAAAGATGGTGAAATTACTTTAGCAGGTGTTGTTATTGGTGAATACACTTGTGCAGGTAACACTAAAAAAGTTAGTTGCCAACAAAATTCATAATAAAAGCTTTTATAGCTTTTTTTTTGCTCATAAATATAATATATGACATTCTAAGATTTGTCAATAATAAAATTTTATGTTATATTAATGCATGACAAAAAGACACGAAATTTACTATTTTTTTAAAATTAGTAAATAATGTGTTTTATTAGTGTATAATATAAGAGT
>CALVXR010000097.1 GCA_944371445.1 uncultured Bacilli bacterium | reverse complement strand
CCTTTCCGGAAGTGTATTTTAGGACATTTTGTTTTGTAAATCAATTTTTTTCACTAATTTTTATAATAGGACATTTTGTTTTGTAAACGAAAGTACAAAAGCGGACATTTTGAAAAAAAAGTCACATCATAGTCAATATTATTTAATAATTTTAAATATTCTATAAGTTTATTTCATCTATATTATACTCTAATAAGCTTTCTACTTCTTCTTTTGATATACCTTTTTCGAGTAGTTTCTTTATTATATATTTTTTTCTTTTGTATAATGATATGATTTTAAACTTTTATACTGGTTCCATATGAACAGTAATATAAAGAATTCTATTATCAAATGTTTTAATATTATTTTCAAGATCATCTATAAGTTTATGAGCTTGTTTAAGTTTTAAATTACCATCCATACTTACAGTACAAATAAGTTTATAATAAGAACCATATTTAAGTAGTGTAAATGAATCAATATGTTTTATTCCCTTTGATGATAAAATTATATTTGTAATTTCTTTTATATATTTAGAATCTTGTTCTTTTTCTCCTAATATAGGACCTATATTTTCTTTTATAACTGTAAAACCAACTCTAATTATAAATAGTCCTACAATAATTATTGCGATTTTATCAGCGTATTTAAAGAGAGCTATTTTTTCTGATAATAACATAAATATAGCTGATACAAGTACTACTATAGAGCTAAGTACATCTGTTTTACTTTCAGTACCAGAAGCGATTAAAATATTATTATTTAGTTTTTTCCCTTTTGTTATTATAAAAAGAGATAATAAATATTTACAAACGATAGTTATTAAACTAACAATTACTACAAGAATACTTGGAATTACAATTTTAGATTCAAATGATTCTTTTATAATTGAAAACCCTAGTATTAAGACAACTGCTCCTATTACGATGCTAGTTATATATTCTGCTTTACCATGACCATAAGGATGCTCATCATCTGCTGGTTTACTGGCCATATGGCTTCCTATAATAGCAAAGAAATCTGTTACTAAATCACTTAAAGAATGAATTCCATCTGCAACTAAAGCTCCAGATTTTCCTATTAAGCCAGAAACTATTTTTATTAAAGCTAGAAATATATTAGTAACTATACTAAAACTCATTATTTTTGTAACTGAATTCATTAAATCACCTATTTTTTAAAACAAAATTATATGCATCTTTACACATATCATCAAGAGTTTTTGTAGCTTTAAAACCTAATTTTTCAAATGCATAATTAGTATCTGCATAACAAGCTGCTATATCGCCTTCTCTTCTTTTAGTAATAACATAATTTACTTTTACATTATTTACTTCTTCAAATTTTTTCACCATTTCGAGAACGCTATAACCATTACCTGTTCCTAGATTATATGCATCTATTCCTTTTTCATCAAATACTTTTTTAGCAGCTAAAACATGTCCTTTAGCAAGATCTACAACATGAATGTAATCTCTTACTCCAGTTCCATCTTTAGTATCATAATCATCACCAAATATATTTAAATGATCAAGCTCTTTGTTGGCTACTTTAACAATATATGGCATTAAATTATTTGGAATACCATTAGGATTTTCACCAATTAGTCCACTTTCATGAGCACCAATTGGGTTAAAATATCTAAGTATAGCAATAGACCAATCTTTATCAGAATAAGCTAAGTCTCTTAATATATTTTCAATCATTAATTTAGTTGTTCCATAAGGGTTTGTAGTACTAAGTGGAAAATCCTCTTTAATTGGAAGTTCTTTTGGCATTCCATATACAGTAGCACTTGATGAAAAGACTAATTTTTTTACACCATATTTATTCATAACTTCACATAAATTTATTGTTGATATTAAATTATTATCATAATACATTAATGGTTTTTCTACTGATTCACCTACTGCTTTATATCCGGCAAAATGAATTACTACATCTATTTTGTTATTTTTAAATATTTCTTCAAGTAAATTTTTGTCTTTTACATCACCTTCATAAAAGGTAACTTCTTTATTTGTTATTTCTTTTATTTTTTCTATTACATCTTTTTTTGAATTAGATAAATTATCTATAATTACTACTTCATCACCATTATTTAAAAGTTCAACTACTGTATGACTACCTATATAGCCAGTTCCTCCTGTTATTAATAATTTCATAATTCCTCCTATTTTACATTGTACCAGTTATCACCAGTTTCAGTGTCTACTTTAAGCGGTACTCTTAATTTATATGTGTTTTCCATAATATTTTCAATTATATCTATTACTTCATTTTTTTCTTCTTCTAATACATCAAATATTAATTCATCGTGTACTTGAAGAACCATTTTTGATTTTAGATTTCTTTTATTTAATTCTTCATATATTTCAATCATAGCTTTTTTAATTATATCAGCACTTGTTCCTTGAATTGGAGTATTTAGAGCCATTCTTTCTCCACTTGCTCTTATCATATAGTTTTTATTAGAAAGTTCTTCTATAATTCTTTTTCTATTCATAAGTGTTTTTACATAACCATTTTTGTAAGCTTCTTTAATTACATTATCCATATATTCTTTTATACCTGGATATGTTTCAAAGTATGTATTTATAAATTCTTTAGCTTCTTTTGGAGTAATACCTACGTTTTCAGAAAGTCCATAACTACTTATTCCATATATTATTCCAAAATTAACAGCTTTAGCAATTCTTCTTTGCATTTTAGTTACATCTTTTATATCACATTTAAATATATCGGATGCTGTTTTACTGTGGATATCTTCTCCTTTTTTAAATGATTCTATAAGTGATTCTACATTTGCGATTGAAGCTAGTATTCTAAGCTCTATTTGTGAATAGTCTGAACTTACTATAATACTATCTTTACTTGGTACAAATGCTTTTCTAATTAGTTTTCCTTCTTCATATCTCATTGGGATATTTTGAAGATTTGGTTCAATACTAGAAAGTCTTCCAGTACGTGTTAATGTTTGTGTATAAATAGTATGTACTTTTCCATCTTTTAAAATAGAATTCATTATTCCATCTACATAAGTAGATTCTATTTTAGTAAGCATTCTATAATCTATTATTTTTTCTATGATTGGATGTTTTCCTACAAGTTTATTTAAAATATCACTTGCAGTTGAATAACCACTACTTGTTTTTTTAAATGGTTCTAGTTTTAATTTTTTAAATAATATTTCACCTAATTGTTTTGGAGATGATATATTAAATGTTTCTCCTGCTAGATTATATATTTTTTCACTTATTTTATTTATTCTTTCTTTTAATTCTATTTTCATATCATTTAAGATATTAGGATCTACTGTTATTCCAGTAAATTCCATATCAGCAAGTACTTTAGATAATTTCATTTCTATTTCTTCAAATAAATATGTTATATCTTCTTCTTTTATTTTCTTTTCAAACATTTCTTTAGTTTCATATATAAATTTAGCTTTTTTAACAGCTAGCTCCATTGTTACTTTTATATCTGGTTCTTTTAGTTTTGTTTTACCATAAACTGTATCATAAAAATCTATTTTATAATCAAACATACTAGCTAGATAAGCAATATCTTCTTTTATATTATAATCAAGTAAATAAGAAGCTATCATTGTATCAAAAGTAATATTATCTATTTTTATATCTTTCCATCTAAGAGCATTTATTACTTTTTTCATATCATAAGTATATTTTTCCACATCTTTTAAAAACTCTTTATTTTGAAGTAAAACATCTTCTTTTATGAAGTATGCGCCTTCTTTATTATAAACTGCCATTCCCAAGATTTTAGATGTATGATAATTATTTCCAAGTATTTCTAAATAAATACTACATGGTGAAGTAATATTTAATTCATTTAAATTATTTATTTCTTTATATTCTATTTTTTCATCTACTACTTTTTCTTTTTGTTCTTTTTTTAAAAATGAATAGAATTCTAAATTTTCATATAATTCGTCTAATTTTTTATGATCTTTATTTCTATATTTTATATCTTCTAAATTAATTTCAACTGGAACATCTTTTATAATAGTAGCTAGATGATGACTTAAATAAGCATTTTCTTTATCTGTTTCTAGTTTGTTTTTAATACTATTTGTTTGCTTATCTAAGTTTTCATATATTCCATCTAGACTTTTATATTCACGTAAAAGTTTTAAAGCTGTTTTTTCACCTATTCCTTTAACTCCTGGAATATTATCTGATGAATCTCCCATAAGTGCTTTTAAATCAACTATTTTATCTGGGGTAATTCCATATTCTTCTATAAATGATGTTTTATTATATCTTATATAATCTTTTTGCTTTAGAAGTTTCATTTCTACATCATCACTAATTAGCTGTAATAAATCTTTATCACTACTTATAATTAATCCTTCATATCTTTCATCTTTATTACAGTATTCAGCAAATGTTCCTATTATATCATCTGCTTCGTAGTTATCTATTTCATAATATTTTATGCCCATTGCTTCTAATAGTTCTTTAGCTACTGGGAACTGAAGTTTAAGTTCATCTGGAGTTTCTATTCTTCCACCTTTATATTCAGAGTATTCATTATGTCTAAATGTTTTTCCTTTATCAAAAGCAACTATCATATATACTGGTTTTTCTTCAAGTACTATTTTGTTTATCATATTGGTAAAACCAAATAAAGCATTAGTTGGAAATCCTTTACTATTTTTCATAAAATTACCATTGTATGCAGTTGCATAATAACTTCTAAATAAAAGATTATTTCCGTCTACTAATATTATTTTTTCCATATTATCATACCTTTCACTATTTGATATTATAACATGAAGTTATATAAATAAGCAAAGAATAAATTAAAAATACTAACTATATAAGTTAGTATAAAATTTTTATTCATTAATTTCAAAATCTAATAGTTCTTTACAAATTTCTTCATAAATATCTTGTGAGTGTAAAATTGTATCAATTAAAAATTTTGTATCTTTGTCATATTCTTTTAAACCTCTCATATAATAAGGTTTATCTTTATCTAGAATTATAAATGGCATAATATTATTTTTTAAACATTCTTTAAACATTATTATTCTACCAACTCGTCCATTACCATCACCAAATGGATGGATTCTCTCAAACCTAACATGAAAATTAATAATATCTTCTAATGTTACTTTTTCTAAACTTAAATAATCATTAAGTAAATTATGAATATCTTTTTCTACATCTTTTGGATCACTTGTTTTAATAACATTTACAATACCTATTATGTTGGGAACTACCTTAAATCCCCCAACATTATATCTTGGATTATCTTCATCACTAGTATTTCGTTTTAATATTTTATTCATTTCTATAATCATTTCTTTTGTTAAAGGATTATCCACATTATCTAACATATAATCAAATAATTTAAAATGATTTT
>CALVXR010000096.1 GCA_944371445.1 uncultured Bacilli bacterium | reverse complement strand
TTAGATTGCAATAGGACATTTTGTTTTGTAAATTGGTTTATACTTACCTATAGATACTTTATAATAGGACATTTTGTTTTATAAATACTTATGAAAAAAGCGGACATTTTGTTTTATTAATCACATTATATAATAAAAAAAAGTGAATTATGAATAAAATATGGTATAATATTTAAAGAGTAAAATTGGAGGTATTTTATGACAGCACATATAGAAGCAAAAAAAGATGAAATAGCTAAAACAGTTATTATGCCAGGAGATCCAAATAGAGCTAAATTTATTTGTGAAATTTATTTAGAAAATTATAAAAAAGTAAATAGTGTAAGAGGCATGCTTGCTTATACTGGTTTTTATAATGGACAAAGAGTAACAGTTATGGCATCTGGTATGGGTATGCCAAGTATAGGAATTTATGCTTATGAACTTTATAAATTTTATGATGTAGAAAATATCATTAGAATTGGAACAGCAGGAGCATATGATAAAAATTTAAAAATTTTTGATGTTCTTTTAGTAAATGAAGCTTATTCAGATTCAAGCTTTGCTAAAGTACAAAGTAATGTAAATGATGATATTATGTATCCTGATAAAGAATTATGCCATAATATAAGAGAAAAAGCAAAAGAATTAAATATAGATTTAAAAGAAGGAAGAATATATTCAAGCGATGTCTTTTATATAGAAAACCATAATATAAAAGAAATGAGTGAAAAATATCATTTTTTAGCTACTGAAATGGAATCATTCGCACTTTTTCATACAGCAGGTAGATTAGGTAAAAAAGCAGCATGCCTTCTTACTATATCAAATCATTTTGTAACAGGAGAAGAAACTACAAGTGAGGAAAGAGAAAAATCATTAAATAAAATGATAAAGCTCGCGCTTTCTACAGTAAAATAGGAGGAATATATGAAATATACTAAATATGACTTAGGTTCTTTAAATCTTCATACAGTTAAAACTGATAAATTTAAAACAGTAACAATAAAAATAAAGTTTAAGAAAGAAATAAAAAAAGAAGAAATAACAATAAGAAACTTTCTTTCAGAAATATTACTTAGAACAACAAAAAAATATAATACAGAAAGACTTATGAATATTGAAAAAGATAATTTATATTCAATTAATTATGCATCTTCTACTACTATAAGTGGTAATTATAATATTATGTCATTTGATTTTGTTTATTTAAATAGTAAATATACTAATGAAAATATAGATGAAGATGTATTTGATTTTATTCATGAGATCTTTTTTAATCCTAATATAGAAAATAATAAATTTAAAAAAGATACATTTAAAGTAGTAAAAGAATATATGAGAACAATTATTAAAAGTGAAAAAGAATCACCAAGTGCGTATGCTATGAATAGATTATTTGAAAATATGGAAGATAAAAATCCTATTTCATTTAAAGCTGATGGATATATAGAAGATTTAGATAAAATAGAAGAAAAAAATTTATTTGAATATTATAAAGAAACATTAAATAAAGACATAATTGATATTTTTATTATAGGAGATATTGAGCCTAACAAAATAAAAAAATTAGTAGATGAAAAATTTCATATAAAAACATTCAAAAAAACTAGTAAATCACATTATGTATTAGATAATAAAATAAGATTAATACCTAATATAATTAAAGAAAAGTCTAAATATAAACAAAGCTATTTATTATTAGGCTATAATTTATGTGATTTAACACCTTTTGAACTTAATTATGTAAGTTATATTTATTCTTCTATTTTAGGTGGTAGTGGTGACTCTAAATTATTTAATGAAGTAAGAGAAAAAAATTCTCTATGTTATAACATATTTGATTCATTCTATAGAATAAATGGTGTTATGATGATATATGCTGGTATTTCTAAAGAAAATTATGAAAAAGCTGTAAATATTATTAAAAAACAAGTTAAAGAAATGGAAAAAGGTATTTTTGATGAAGAAGAAATAACTAAAGCAAAAGCAAGTTATATTTCAGGTCTTAAAGAGATTGAAGATACACCTTCATCAATACTTAATATGTATGTATCTAAAGAGTATTTAAATTTAGAACTTTTTGATGAAAGAATTAATTTGATAAATAAAGTTACTAAGAAAGATATAATTTCTTTAGCTAAAAAACTTAAATTAAATACTATATATTTTTTAGAAGGAGAGGATAAGAATGATAAAAAAAGAACTTAAAGATTTAGATTTAACTTTATATGAAGAAACTCTTTCTAATGGACTTAAAATATATATAGTACCTAAAAAAGGAAATAATATTTATGTGACTTTAACAGCTAAATATGGAAGTGATATTTTAGAATTTAAAAATGGTAATAAAGATATAAAAGTAGTACCAGGAATAGCTCATTTTTTAGAGCATAAAGTATTTGAAGTAAAAGATAAAATAGAACCATTTGCGTTTTATAGTAAAAATGGTGCTGATTGTAATGCATCAACTACTCATGAAAAAACTACCTATATGTTTTCGTCCACAGATAAGTTAAGTGAAAACTTAAATTATTTATTAGATTTTGTATTAGATCCTTATTTTACAGATGAAAACGTAGAAAAAGAAAAAGGAATAATAAAAGAAGAAATTACTATGATAGCAGATAATCCTTTTAGCAAATTAAATGATACATCACTATATAATAGTTTTAATATTCATCCTATAAAAAATTCTATTGGTGGTAAAGTAGAAGATATAGAAAAAATAAATAAAGAAATGCTTTACGATGTATATAATAGTTTTTATAATCCAAATAATATGTTTGTTGTAGTAACAGGTAATGTAGATGAAAAAGAAGTTATTGAAATAATAAAAGAAAATCAAAAGAAGAAAAAGTTTAATAAGTATGATACAGAAATAAAAAAATATGAAGAAAAAGATAATGTATTTAAAAAGGAAGAAACACTTTATCTTCCAGTATCTATTCCTAAACTATCAGTAAACATTAAAATAAATATAGAAAATAATACTGATTATCCATTATTTCTTAAAAGATGTGCTTTATTTCATTTCTTTCAAATAAAATTTGGATCTACAAGTATTTTTCAAGAAAAATTAAAAAAAGAAGGTCTTATTACTGAAGATTTTGGACTTAATATGGTTAAAACTGATAAACATTTTTTGTTTATGATTTTGGGTGAAAGTGATAATATAGAACTTCTTAAAGAAAAAATATTGGAAGAACTTAAGGATACATATATTGATGATGTAGATATAGAAAGAAGAAATAAAGTACTTATAAGCTCTGCTATATATATGAGTGATAGTGTTTTTGGAATAAATAACAAAATAGTAAATAATATAATTGATTATAATGAGTATATAGAAGATATTCCTATGATAAAAAAACTTACATCTAAAGTAGTAAAGGAAATAATAAGTAAAACAAATTTTAGTAATGTAAGTACTGTTATAGTAAAAAAAGAAGATAAGTAAATAGAGATTCTAAATAGAATCTTTATTTTTACTTTAAGTGTAAAGTGATAATTTTATCAAAAATAGATTTTATAATATAAAAACTTACAAAAATGTGATTTTATATGATAGAATATAGGTGTAATCAGGGGATGATAATATGATTAAAAATGTAATATCTGTAATTGATGGTGCTGCAGGTTCTTGTGGGAAAGCTAAAGTTGTTGGAGAAATAGCAACTGATAAATCTATTAAACTTGGAGCTTCAGTTACTAACTGTATGCCAAACGCAGGCCATACTTTTGTAGATGAAAATGGTCGTGCTACAATATTTAGAAATATACCTGTATCAGCAGTAAACCCTAATACAGAATTATTTATTGGACCAGGGTCTGCTATTGATATGAAAATATTTAAGGAAGAATATAAAAGAGCAAGTAAATATATAGGCGATAGAAAAATTTATGTTCATGAAATGGTTCCATTAATTGAAGAAAGACATAAACAGTATGAAAGAGAAAATATTAAAAGTGGTTCGACATTTAAAGGGTGTGGAGCAGTTACTCAAGAAAAAGTTATTAGATATAAAAAATTAGAATTTTTTAAAACATTCAAAAATGCAGTAGTATGTTCTAATTATGAATGGCTTGAAAGATTATACAATCATTTAGACAATCCTTATGAATATGTAATGCTGGAAGGTGCTCAAGGATGTGATTTAAGTTTAAATCATAGTGGTAATTATCCATATGTTACTAGTAGAAATGTTTCTACAGGACAGTTACTTTCTGATTCAGGAATATCACCAGAAAGACTATTGCAAACAATTATGGTTATAAGACCATTTCCAATAAGGATAAGTAATATAACAAAAACGGGAGATTTTATTTATACAGGCGGTTATGGTAAAGGTGATGAATTGACATGGACACAGATTAATTTAGCTGCGATGTATGGTGGATATCCTTGCTGTGGCGATGTTGATTGTTATCATAATAATTTAAATATAAAAAGATTGAAAAAAATAATCTGTCATTGTCCTCTAATATATTTAAAACAAGTTTTGGGAGAAAATTATAAATCTCAAAGACTTGAATCAATTAGTTTACTTAAGGCGCTAGAATTAGAAAGATTAATGTATAAAGCAAAAGGATTATCTGAATATGAAACAAAATTAATTGACCTTCCAATGATAGATAGTGATTTTGGTCCAAATACTATATTTGATCAATCTGAGCAAACAACTGTAACTAATATGGAAAGAAGAATATTTGACTTAGATATTTCAAAGCTTAAGACGAATTGCCTCATTAATTCCCCATCTAGTTTATATTTAAACTTCTTTCAACATTTAGGATTAGATTTCAAAGGTGAAAAAGGTAATTTTGAAAATTATTATTTTAACAAATATTTAAGAGAATACTTTAACTGGCTAGAAAGTGAGACAGGAGTTGAAATATCCTCATTAGGAACTGGTGCTAAAAACGGGGATAGAATCTTAAAGAAAAATTTAATTAAAGATATACAAAAAATATGATAAAAATATTAAAATAATATCATTTAATCAAATATTTTATAAAAATATATATAAACTTACACCTAAAGTAGTAAAAGAAATAATAAGTAAAACAGATTTTAGTAATGTAAGTAATGTTATAGTAAAAAAAGAAGATAAGTAAATAGAGATTCATAATAGAATCTTTATTTTTTTTTATTTTAGATATATAATAAAAATAGGTGATGCTATGTATAAAAATTTTCCAAAAATAGAATTACATTTACATTTAGATGGAAGCATAAATGTTAGTTTAGCTGAAACTTTATTAAATAAAAATAATTTAGAATCTAAAATGAAAGTAAATAATGAATGTAAAGATTTAAATGAATATTTAGAAAAATTTACTATACCAAGTGAAGTAATGCAAACAAAAGAAAATATAGAAAAAATTACATATACACTTTTAGAAGATTTATATAAAGATAATATAATATATGCTGAAATTAGATTCGCACCTATTAAACACACTTTAAATAATTCTTTAGAAGAAGTAGTAGAGATAGTTAAAAATGTTTTAGATAATTATAAGAAAATAAAAACAACTTTAATACTTTGTATGATGAGAGATAGTACTTTTGAAGAAAATAAAAAAATAATAGATTTAGCGCATTTTTATAACTTACCTATAGATTTAGCAGGTGCAGAAGCTCTTTATAAAACAGAAAATTTTAAAGATTTATTTATGTATGCTAATAAACTTGGGGTAAAATACACAATTCATGCTGGAGAAGCTGATGGGATAAAAAGTATTATAAGTGCAGTTTCATTTGGTGCTAAAAGAATTGGACATGGAGTTAGAATAATAGATGATATAGGTAATATAGATTTTGTGAAAGGTATTACTTTTGAAGTATGCCCTAAGAGTAATATTGACACAAAAGCTTTTCTAGAATATAAAAATCATCCTATAAGAAAAATGTATGATAAAGGATTATTAGTAACAATAAGTACAGATAATAACACAGTATCAAATATAACTCTTACTGAAGAATATGAAAATTTATCTCACACTTTTAATTTTAAAGAAGAAGATTTTTTCAAAATGAATATGAATGCTATAAATGCAGCTTTTATAACTGAAACAGAAAAAGAAGAATTAAAAAAAATATATATAGAAAAATATAACATATGGAAAGGAGATATAAATAAATGAGTTATATAGAAGTAAAAGACATTAAAAAAACATATAAAATTGGTGATGTAGAAATAAAAGCATTATCAAATGTTTCATTTAATATTGAAAAAGGAGAATTTGTAACAATATTAGGTCCATCTGGTGCTGGAAAAACAACAGTTTTAAATATATTAGGTGGAATGGATAAAGCAGACTCTGGTACTATATTAGTAGATGGAAAAGAAATAACTTCTTTAACAAGTAAAGAAAGAGTTAATTATAGAAGATATGATATTGGATTTGTTTTTCAGTTTTATAATTTAGTACAAAATTTAACTGCACTTGAAAATGTTGAACTTGCAAGTCAGATATGTAAGCATCCACTAAATCCTAAAGAAACTTTAAAAGAAGTTGGCTTAGTAGATAGAATGAATAATTTTCCGGCTCAATTATCAGGAGGAGAACAACAAAGAGTAGCAATAGCTAGAGCACTTGCTAAAAATCCTAAAATACTTTTATGTGATGAACCAACAGGAGCACTTGATTCAAATACAGGTAAACTTATTTTGTCTCTACTTAAAAAAGCAAATGAAAAATTAGGTATGACTGTTATTATAATAACTCATAACTCACTTTTAGCATCTATTTCTAAAAAAGTAATTAAAGTAAAAAATGGTACAGTAAGTGAAACTTTAATAAATGAAAACGTTAAAAACGTAGATGAAATAGAGTGGTAATATGAGATTATTAATAAAAGACTGTTTAAAAAAAATAAAAAATACATTTGGAAGATTTTTATCTATATTTGTTATAGTTGCACTCAGTACTGGATTTTTTATAGGAATTAAATCAGTAAGTTATGATATGCTTCTTACTATGGATGATTATTTTGATAAAAATAATTTAATGGATTTAAAAATAGTAAGTACTAATGGTATTACTGATGGAATGATAAAAGAATTAGAAAAAATAGACGATATAAAAGTTTATCCTGCATATTCAGAAGATATAATTTATAATGAAAAAGTAGTAAAAGTTCATTCTTTAGAAAAAGTAAATAAAGTAAAATTAATAGAAGGTAGTTATCCTAAAAATGATTTTGAAGTGCTTGCTTCAGATGATAGTTATAAAATAGGAGATACTATAGATGTAAATGATTCAAAAGTATTAAAACAAGGTACATATAAAGTAGTTGGTATAATTAAAAGTCCTCTTTATATAGGTAAAGATAAAGGGGTGGCTAATATAGGAGATGGAAAAATAGAATCATACTTATATACCTTAAAAGAAAACTTTAATACAAATTATTATACAGAAGTATATATTACAAAAAATGATTTAAAAGATTTAAATACTTATAAAAAAGATTATAGTGATAAAATAGAAAATTTAAAAGAAGAAATAAATACAAAAAAACTTTCTAAAATAAACATGGAAGATATAAAAAAAGCTTATAATGTTCCTGATTTAAAATTATTAAATATAGATGATAGTAAAATATATGTATTTGATAGAACTGATAACGA
Organism: uncultured Bacilli bacterium; assembly: GCA_944371445.1. Lineage (GTDB taxonomy): Bacteria > Bacillota_I > Bacilli_A > RF39 > UBA660 > RUG12867. Next base: position 1,722 of record CALVXR010000096.1, on the reverse strand, counting down.
AGGATATTCAGATTATAAAACAGATACAGAAAGAATAGATTCAATTGCAGCTGTATTTCCTGTTTTCTTTGTCTTGGTAGCTGCTTTAGTATGTCTTAATACTATGGTTAGATTTATAGAAGAGGAAAGGGAAGAAATTGGTACATTTAAATCTCTAGGTTTTTCTAACTTAAAAATAATATTTATATATTTATTATATGGATTTATAGCATCCTCTTTAGGTGTTTTAGTAGGGCTTAATATAGGTTATTATGTATTTCCTAATATGGTTTATGATATATTTAAATTTAATTATATACTGCCTAAACTTATTATTTATAGAGAAATAAGTACAAGTATTATAGTTTCTATAGTATTTATAATTCTTATAATATTAGTAACTATTTATTCATGTTATAACTCTCTAAAAGAAGAACCTTCTAACTTACTTAGACCAAAAAGCCCAGAAGTAGGTAAAAAAGTAATACTTGAAAAAATACCATTAATATGGAATAAACTTAATTTTACAAATAAAGTAACTGCTAGAAATATATTTAGGTATAAAAAAAGAATCTTTATGATGATAATTGGAGTAGGTGGAAGTACTGCACTTTTACTTACAGGACTTGGTTTAAAAGATTCTATTAGTAAAGTAGTAGATAAACAATATAAAGAGATATTTAAATATGATAGTATTTTAGTATTAAATGAAAACGTAACAGAAATAAATGATAATATATCTAAAACATTAAAAGATAATAAAATAAATGATTATGGATTATTTAAAATGGAAAATTATATATTTAAAAAAGATAACAAAAAAAATAATTTTACTTTATTAATGGGTAAAGATAATATTGAAAAATATATTAACATAGATTCTAAATTAACTGATGATGGTGTTATTATAACAAACAAGATGGCAAGTTTATTAAATGTAAAAGAAGGAGATATTTTTTCATTTGAAAATGCTAATGGAAATAAATATACAGTTAAAGTTTCTTATATAACAGAAAACTATGTTGGTCATTATATGTATATAAGTAAAACATATTATGAAAAAGTAATTGGTGATGTAAATTATAATAGTATTATAAGTAAATCTAAAATTAATAATAAAGAAAAATTATTAGAAAACGATAATTTTATAAATGTAACTATGCAAAAAGATGTAATAGAAAAATTTGATACTATGCTTGAATCTTTAAATAAAATAATATTTATAATTATATTATCAGCTTCAACTTTAGCATTCGTAGTACTTTATAATTTAACTATAATAAATGTAATAGAAAGAAAAAGAGAAATAGCTACTTTAAAAGTATTAGGTTTTCATGATAAAGAAGTATCTTCATACATATATAAAGAAACAATTGCTCTTACATTTTTAGGATCTTTAATAGGTCTTATACTAGGTGTTTTACTTCATATGTTTGTTATGAAAAATACAGAGATGGATGAAATAATATTTCCAAGAATAATAAATATATCTAGTTATATAATATCAATTATTTTAATAATGTTATTTAATTTAATTATAGGTGTGTTTATACATTTTAGATTAAAAAAGATAGATATGATATCATCTTTAAAATCTGTAGAATAGTAAAATATGTTGTCAATAATTTGGGAAAATGTCTCAAAAAATTCTAAACATTAGCGGGAAAATTTATTCCAATTTCCTTTTGACATAATAATTTTATTTGTAAGAAAATATAGTCGTTTTAATTAGTAATTTTTCAA
>CALVXR010000095.1 GCA_944371445.1 uncultured Bacilli bacterium | reverse complement strand
ATACTTACCTATAGATACTTTATAATAGGACATTTTGTTTTATAAATACTTATGAAAAAAGCGGACATTTTGTTTTATTAATCACAATAAATAAAAGTCATTTCTTGTCATTTATAAATTATTTTATCTTCCACTAAATGATCCACCTACACCTGGAAAACTTACCATTTTTCTTGGATCAAATGTTTTTGATTCAAATGTACTATAAGATGTGTAGTCTATAAAGTAAAGTCCGTTTGCTAAAGTAAAGTGTAAATGCTGTCCTGTTGAACATCCATCCCAGTATTCTATAGAAGGATTTCCTCCCATTGTTGCAATTTGAGTACTTGCAGTAACAGTTTGCCCAACACTTACCATTATACTTCTTAAATGCATATATACAGATGTATAAGTTTTTCCGTTTATATTATGGTGAATATAAATTACGTTTCCTCCACAGCTACTTCTTCTAGTTATTGCAGCAACACGACCTGATGCTGATGCATATATAGGTACTGCAGAACCAGACTGACTCATATCTATACCTGTATGTAATCTCCATTTGTTTAATGTTGGATGGAATCTCCATCCATAATTACTACTTATACTTCCTGATGAAATTGGTCTTTTAAATGCTCCACCTGTTATTATTCCACCAGAGTTTCCAGCTTCAGCAGCAAGTCTAGCAGCACATGCAGATGCACTCTCTGAATCTTTACATCCTTTTAAACCATTAATTGCTTCTTTGGTAGTTTTTATTTGTTCATCTAAATCTAATTTACCTTCTTGTAATGTTTCTAGTTTTTCTCCTAATTTAGCTTTTTCCATTTCTAATTCTTGTTGTTTTTGTCCTAAAGAAACTTGTTTTTCTTTAAGTGAAGCTTGTTTTTGATTGTTTTTTTCAACTAGATTATTATATTCTTCTATTAACTTGTCATTATAATTAACCATTTGTTCTGAAATAGCTACTCTATAAATAAAGTCTGTAAAATCTTTGGCCCCAAACACATATTCCATATATGCATTTTCTCCACTTGCTACTTGGACAAAATTAATAATTGATTTTATTTCAGTATTTTTCTTTTCTATTTCTTTATTTAATTTATCAATTTCTGCTACTAAAGTTTGTACTTCATTATTTATTGATTTAATTTCTGCTTCTATATTAGCTATATTTTGATTTACTTCGTTTACTTGTTCCTCTGTTAACTTAGTTTCATTTTTATTATTATTTAAACTAGCTTCTAAATCAGCAAATTCTTTTTTTAACTGTCCAAGTGTCTTTTCAGCTGCGCTTGCACTACCCAAAAATAAACTTATAGATAATGTTAAACTTAAAAATATTCCTAAAATCTTTTTCATAATTACCTCACTTTCTCATACTTTTTCTTATATTTTTATAATCTTTACAATATTTTTCAACCATTGACCAAAATGATTTTGAATGATCAAAATGAATAAAATGACTAAGTTCATGAACTATTACATAATCTAAACACTCTATTCTTTCTTTCATAAGAAGTGTATTTAATGTAACTGAATTATCTCTTTTATTGCATACTCCCCATCTTGTTTTCATTTTTCTAAACTTTAATTTAGGATAAGGTATTTTTTCTTCTATTATATTATAATAAAAATCTAGTCTTTCTTTAAATAGTGTTTCCATTTCTTTTTTATACCAAGATAAAAATGCTTTTTTATTTTTTATATAAATAAAATTATCATTTATTTCTACTTTATCTATTGTAGGTACTATAATTATATCATATTTTTTGCCCAAATAGTAAAATTCTTCTTCTTTTTCTTGCTCCTTTTTTTTCCTATTTAACATTTTATTTACACTATCACTATTTTGCGCAATAACTTTTTTTATATAAAATTCAGGTGCAAAATAAGAAGTAGTTACTACGATATCTAAGTCATCATTTACTCTTATATAAGTATTTTTATTATTTTTTCTAATTATTTTTATGTTATATTCCTTATCTAAATATTTATACTTCATTTTTCCACCTATCCTATAGTATTATACAAAAAAAAGATTATTTTGACAATAATCATAAATATTATATTTTTATATTTCCAATAATTGGTAGTTTTTCCTTCCGAAGTAAAACTGCATTATAAACTCCTATAATAGAAAAACCTAATGAAGATATAGCAAAAATAAATGAAAATAACATTCCTATTATTCCACTACCTATTATTATCATTATTATTTGTCCTATTAGATTATAGATAAATAGTGTTAAACCTTGCTTAGAATGAAAATAAACTATATCATTATCTTTTTCTCCAATATATCCAACTAACCATAATATAGAAAAATATGAAAGTGCAGATATTAGTTTATCTCTAGTTTTTTTATCCATATTTACACCTCTATTAATATTATATAAAATTTTTGATTTAAAATCTACAAAAAAACTCCATAAAAGGAGTTTTACTCAAAAAAGAGTCTTACATCATATCTTCTAGCTTTTGATCTGCTTTTCTTATCATTTTATTAGCAGTTTTTTCCATTTTTTTCATAACTGGTTTATTGTACTTTTGATAAGCTAGTACTGCTCCAGCGCCTAGTGCCATCATTAAGGCATTTTTTCCTAATTTCATTTTTATCACCTCGCTAAAGAAAAATATGAATCGTATGTATGTTACATACACTAATATTATTACCTTTTTTTATAAATTTATACATATTTGAATCAGTTTTTCTTTAAGATGTGTTTTTCTTATATATTCACTATTATTATTAACTGATTCTACAAATGAATAAGGTTCACCTATTAATATAAGTTTTTTCTTTGCTCTTGTAACTGCTGTATAAATTAGTTTTCTATAAAGCATTCTATGGTATATATGAGAGACTGGTATAATAACAAAATCAAACTCACTACCTTGTGATTTATGAATACTTATCACATATCCATGTCTTATTTTATATAAATCTTTTTGTGTATATACTACTTTATTGCCATCGAAATCAATATATATTTCTGTTTTTTTATCTTTAGTATTTTTTATTATATTTGTTATAATTCCAATATCACCGTTAAATACATTGTCATCTGGATTATTTTCAAGCTGAAGGACTTTATCATTTTCTCTATAAGTAACACTTTCTAAATTTATTTCATTTTTAAATGCACTTTTAGGATTAAATATTTCTTGTAATTCTTTATTTAAAATATCTATTCCAGCAATTCCTTTATACATTGGTGCCATTATTTGAAGAGATTTATAATCATATCCTTTTTCTAATATTTTTGTACATATATTTTTAATACTTGGCACTATTGAAGTTGTATGACATTCTAAAAATTGATAATCATTTTTAGGTTTTAAAAAGTCAGTTAAACTATTTTCTTTTATTTCATAAGCAAGTTCTGTTATATATGAATTTTCATCTTGTCTATATAAATAATCAAGCTCAATTTTAGGTACTACATCACTTTCAATTAAATCTTTTAATACTTGTCCTGGTCCTACAGAAGGAAGTTGATTGAAATCTCCAACTAATATTAAATTAATATCATCTATTAATGCTTTTACTAAATGACTCATAAGTTCGATATCAATCATAGAACATTCATCAACTATAATAAGTTTTGATTCTGATTTATTATACTCATTTAGCAGGAAAGAATCTGTTTCCTTTTGCCATTTTAAAAATCTATGAATAGTAGACGCTTTTATATTAGCGCTTTCACTCATTTTTTTAGCTGCTCTACCAGTAGGAGCTAGTAAAGTGACTATTTTATCTATATTACTATCTTTTATATTATTAATTTTTTTATAAATTTCAATTATAGCTTTTATAATTGTTGATAGCGATAGGTAAGCCTTTGATATTATCTCCAGCTTTTCCCCCGCTCTACACCGTGCATGCGACTTTCACCGCACACGGCGTGCCATCATAATATAAGTTAACTTTTCACTTACTGTTTAAA
>CALVXR010000094.1 GCA_944371445.1 uncultured Bacilli bacterium | reverse complement strand
TATTTAGAAGAATCATCATTTTCAACCTTTAGCATTGATTTTACAAACTCATCTTTTTCAATTGGAAGTAAATTAACAATTGGTAATCCCTTAGATTGTCTATTATAAAGAGGAATTTCGTAGCCTTTTACCCTATAAACCTTACCTTTATTTGTAAATATTAACAAATAATCATGAGTAGTCATTGAAATTAAGTGTTCAACAAAGTCTTCTTCATTTGTACTCATTCCTTTAACTCCTACTCCACCGCGATTTTGTGTTTTATATGTTTCACTATTAACTCTTTTAATATAACCTTTGTTAGTTAAAGTAATAACAATATTTTCAACAGGAATTAGAGCTTCATCTTCAATAAAGTCAACTGCTGTCATATCTATTTCTGTTTTTCTTTCATCACCATAACGATTTTTAATATCGATAAGTTCTTCTTTAATGATAGCTAAAACTTTTTCTTCACTTGCTAAAATACCACGTAAACGTTCGATTTCTTTTAATAATTCTGCAAGTTCGTTCTCTATTTTTTCTCTTTCTAATCCTGTTAAACGACGTAATTTCATTTCTAATATAGCATCGGCTTGTACATCAGATAAGCCAAAACGACTAATTAAAGTTTCTTTTGCTATTACATCTGTTTCACTATTTCTAATTATTTTAATAACTTCATCCAAATTATCTAAAGCTATTTTAAATCCTTCTAAAATATGAACTCTTTTTTCTGCTTTATCTAATTCAAATTTAGTTCTTCTTATGATTATTTCTTTTTGATAATCGATATATTTACTAATTATATCTTTAAGAGGTAATATACGTGGTTGACCTTGATCTAACATTAGTAAATTTATACCATAGCTTGTTTGTAGTTGTGTATGTTTATATAAATTATTAAGTACAACATTAGCATTTGCATCTCTTTTTAATGTAACAACAATTCTAACACCATTTTCCAGGTTAGATTCATCATGTAAATCTGCAATTCCATCTATTACTTTATCTCTTACAAGCTCAGCAATTCTCTTTTGAAATTCAGCTTTATTTACTTGATAAGGAAGTTCTGTAATAATAATTCTAGTTTTATTACTTGTTTCTTCTATTTCAGTACGACCACGGAGAACAATTGTTCCCTTTCCTGTTTCGTAAGCCTTTTTTATTCCACTATTTCCAAGTATTACACCAGCAGTAGGAAAATCTGGACCTTTAATATGTGACATTAATTCTAAAGTAGTAATATCACTGTTATCGATATAGGCTACACAGCCATCTATAACCTCACTTATGTTATGAGGTGGTATATTAGTTGCCATACCTACAGCAATACCCATAGTACCATTGACTAAAATATTAGGAAATCTACTAGGTAATACAACAGGTTCTTTTTCTGTTTCATCAAAGTTTGGAGCAAAATCAACAGTATTTTTATTAATATCTCTAATCATTTCCATAGAAATTTTGGCAAGTCTAGCTTCTGTATAACGCATTGCAGCTGCGCCATCACCATCCATATTACCAAAATTTCCGTGGCCATCTACAAGCATATATCTATAACTAAAGTCTTGCGCCATTCTTACCATCGCATCATATATAGATGAATCTCCATGTGGATGGTATTTTCCCATTACATCTCCGACAATTCTGGCACTTTTACGATGTGCTTTATCTGGAGTATATCCTGATTCATACATAGAATATAAAATTCTTCTATGAACTGGTTTTAAACCATCTCTTAAATCAGGAAGTGCACGTGCTACAATAACACTCATGGAATATTCTAAGAATGAATCTCTAATTTCTGTAACAATATTTTTATGTATTATCTTATCCATAAAATATCCCTCCTATATATCTAAATTCTGTACGAATACAGCATTTTCTTCTATAAATTCACGTCTAGGTTCAACATCTTCACCCATAAGCATTGTAAATGTTTTATCAGCTTCCATAGCATCTTCAACTGTAATTTGTTTTAACACTCTATTTTCTATGTTCATTGTTGTATCTCTTAAATCTTCTGGATCCATTTCTCCTAAACCTTTAAAACGATTAATAACTGGTTTTGAATTTTGTGGTAAAGTTGATAAATATTCATTTAGCTCTTCATCAGTAAGTACATATTTTGTATTTTTACCGTATTTTATGGCGTATAAAGGTGGTTGTGCTGCATATACATACCCTCCTTCTACAACTTGCCTAAAAAAGCGGTAAAATAGTGTTAAAAGAAGTGTTCTTATGTGACTTCCATCTACGTCGGCATCGGTCATAATTATAATTTTATGATATCTTAATTTTGAAATATCAAATTCTTCTCCAATACCAGTTCCAAATGCTGTAATAATAGTTCTAATTTCTTCATTACCAAGAGCTCTATCAAGTCTTGCTTTTTCAACATTTAATATTTTTCCTCTAAGAGGTAATATTGCTTGTGTTTTAGGGTGTCTTGCAAGTTTTGCAGAACCACCTGCTGAATCTCCTTCGACTAAGAATATTTCTGAAATAGATGGATCTTTACTACTACAATCTGTTAATTTTCCTATTGTATTTGTAATATCAAGACCAGTTTTTCTACGAGTTAATTCTCTTGCTTTTTTAGCTGCTACTCTAGCTCTTGATGCAGTTGCACATTTATCAACAATTATTTTAGCTGCTGCTGGATTTTCCATTAAAAATCTTTCGAAACCTTCACTAAATACATCATCAGCAATCTTTCTTACTTCAGCATTTCCAAGTTTAGTTTTTGTTTGTCCTTCAAATTGTGGATCTGGATGCTTACAAGATACTATCATAGTAAGACCTTCTCTTACATCTTCTCCTGTAAATGAGTCATCATTGTCTTTAAGCATTTTATTATTTCTTGCATAATTATTAATTATTCTAGTTAAAGCTCTTTTTACACCATCCTCATGTGTTCCACCTTCGATAGTATTAATATTATTTGTAAATGAATATATATTTGCTGTATAACTAGAATTATATTGAAAAGCTACTTCTAAAGATATACCATCTTCTTCACCCATTAAATGAATTATTTGTTCATGAATTGGTGTTTTATTTTTATTAAGCATTTCAACATATGCACTTATTCCACCTTCATATACAAATATTTCTTTTTTCTTTTCGGCTACATCTTCAGGACGATCATCAACTAATATAATTCTAAGACCTTTATTTAAAAATGCAAGTTCACGAACTCTTGATTTAAGAATTTCATAGTCATAAACTGTTGTTTCAGTAAAAATAGTAGGATCTGCTTTAAAAGTTACAGTAGTTCCTGTTCTTTCACTATCACATTCTCCTATTACATGAAGTGGTTCTACAGTTTTTCCACCATTTTCAAAACGTGCTTTATGTATTTTAGAATCTTGGTATACAAGGACTTCTACCCAAGAGCTTAATGCATTAACTACAGATGCACCAACACCGTGAAGACCACCGGATACTTTATATCCTCCTCCACCAAATTTACCTCCTGCATGAAGTACTGTATAAACAGTTTCTACTGTAGATATTCCTGTTTTTTTATGAATTCCTGTTGGAATACCACGTCCGTCATCTTTTACAGTAATAGAATTATCTTTATTAATTATAATTTCAATATCATCACAATATCCAGCTAACGCTTCATCTATAGCATTATCAACTATTTCCCAAACTAAATGATGAAGACCTCTACTACTAGTAGAACCTATATACATACCTGGACGTTTTCTAACAGCTTCTAGTCCTTCTAAAACCTGTATATCCGACGCATCATAATGTTCGATATTATTTTCCATTTAATTCACCTCTTCTTGTTTTACTACATTTCCATTATCTATTTCTATTAATTTAGCTTTTTTTAGTATCTTCTCATCTATCGTAGATAATTCTGTAGTTGTTATAATTGTTTGAATATCTCTGTTTATGTATTTTAATAAATTATTTCTTTTATCTTCATCTAATTCACTAAATACATCATCTAATAACAATATAGGAGTATCTTGTCTATATTTTTTATATAATTCTATCTCTGCAAGTTTAAATGCAATTATAGCTGCTCTTTGCTGTCCCTGTGATGCATAAAGTTTCATATTTTCTCCATTTAAATAAAACTCCATGTCATCCTTATGTGGTCCAAAAAGTGTTTTCCTCATTATTCGTTCTTCATTTTTTATATCATCATATAATTTTAAAAGCATATCTTTACTTATTTCTTCTTCTTCAAAATCTTCTATTTTATATTTAACATAGAAATTATCAAGATGCATAATATCAAAATAAATATCACTTATATATTCATTTATTCTTAATATAAACTTTTGTCTCATTTTATAAAGTAAAACAGCTTTATCTATAAAATAAGAAGTTAAAATATTAAAATAATTAATATCAAAACAATCATTTTTTAAATATTCATTTCGCATTTTTAATAATTTTGTATACTCATTTAAAACTATATAATAATTACTTTGAAGTTCACTTAATTCTGTATTTATAAACTTTCTTCTTACACTAGGGGATCCTTTCATTATATCTAAATCTTCTGGATAAAAAATGATAACATTAAGATAATTTAAATAATCACTTATTTTTTTTAAATTATCGCCATCTACCATAATTTTTTTACCATTTTTTGAAATATTAATTTCAAGATTACGATAAAAATCACCTTTATAAAGTTTTCCACTTATTTTAGCTATTAATTTATCTTTTTTTAGTAAGCTATTTTCTTCACTTACTCTATGAGATTTAGTTATTCCTAGAAAATAAATAGCTTCTAGCAAGTTTGTTTTTCCTTGACCATTTTTTCCATATATAATATTAATTTTTGAATCAAGTTTTAAATTAATAGAATCATAATTACGAAAGTTTTGTAATTTTATATTCTTTAAAAACATACCTGCCCCCTTTATAGCGTAAAAAAGAACGCTATTTTATAAATACACGCTAAGTAGGTACTCCTATACCTACTCATAATTATATCATAAATTTAGGTAAAATAAAAGAAAATAAGCTTTTTTTGGCCTATTTTCCTTATATTTTTCTATGTCTTAATATAGATTCTAAACGTGTTGCTCTTAAAACTTGATTTTCTAAAGAACCATAAGAAATATTTAGTTCCAAAACCTCTCCATTTTTGAAATTAATTTGCGAACCTTTATTTAATTTCATATAATCACATATATGATTTAGAGAAATCCATGAACATGTATTAAACCTTGGAGAACTCGTCGGAAAAAAGATTAAACTTTTAGTTTCTTCTATAATTATTGGTGCTTTGTAACTAATCCCCATTAGAGCTTTAGTTCCTTCTTTTCTACCTGTTAATGAGCTTCCAAAATATTTGCAACTATGATTTACTATTTCTGTAGCGTTTTTATTTACTATAAATGTGTTATCTGCTTCAATCACTTTTGATATTTTCTCATCTATAGGTAAAACTGCAATAGTATCATAATTGATTTCGTAATTATTAAGCATTTGCTCACCTCCCCCTACAAATAACTTATTTGATAAGTCATTTGATTTCCTCTCTTATACACCTAGTTTTTGTCGAATTTTGTTTAATTTTGTCGTTTTTATATAAAAATAAAAAAAACTGTTAATATTTTTCAACAGTTTAATATGTTTTAATTGGTAAAATTAATTGAATTAAGTTATCATTTTCTGGACTTTTTATAATAATTGGTGTAATTTCACTATTAAAATGAAGTGTAACATCAGTTGAATCTAATGTTTTAATAGCGTCCATCATATATTTTGAACTAAATGAAATTCTTATATCATCATTTTCTTCTTTATTAACATATATTTTTTCTTCTACATTACCAATTTCTGGTATATTAGATGAAATAATTGCCTCATCTCCCCTACTTTCGAAATGAATAGTATTTTTTTCATTTTCATTTGTAAGTAGTGATGCTCTATCGATTGCAGCAAATAAATCATTTAAATTTGTTTTTATATTTATATTAAATGTTTCTGGTATTAATTTAGAAGTATCTGGATACGTACCATTAATTAAACTTGAAAGCATAATAATATTGTTAAATTTAAAGATAATTTTATTATTAAAAATATGCATTTCTATCATATCTTCTTCACTTGTACACATTTTAACAAGTTCACCAAGATTTTTTGTTGGAATTGTAACATTTATTTCTTCTTCCATAGTTTGATTTATATTAACTATTTTTTTAGCTAAACGATATGAATCAGTAGCAGTACATTCCATAATATTATTGAATATTTTAAAATTAATTCCTGTTAATATTGGTCTAGTTTCCTGTGTAGAGGTTGCGAATGATGTTTGTGAATAAATTGTTTTTAGTAATTTTTGAGATATTATAACTGGATTTTTATGATCTTGAAGATCTAAAGCTGGAAAATCACTTACTAAATTACAATTTAAATAAAATGATGAATTATCTGTATAAATATATAGTCTTGAATCATCTACTTCTTCTATATTAATAAAAGTATTAGGTAATTTTCTTATAATATCATATATATATTTACCAGAAACTACTACATCTCCTAAAGTATCTATGTTTTCTATATTTTTTTTATCTATAAATGTTTTAATAGCAATATCATTATCTGTACTCATTAAATATAAACCTTCATTCGTAAGTTCAAATTTAATACAGTTTAATATAGGAATTAAATTTTTATTTGATATTCCTTTTATTGCATAATTTAAATGTTCCATAAGTATATTTTGTTTAATTTTTAATTTCATAATCTTCTCCTTTTTATATATTATATATTTTATTATTTTTATTATAGATGTGGAAAATGTGGAAAAAGTATTACTTTCCCTTATTTTATAAGGAAAAAAAGAGGTTTAAAATTGTGTATAATTATATATTTTTACACATTTATAAAAAGTTTTCCACTTTATTTTATTTGTTCAACTATTTTTTCAATTTGAATTTCTAAATTTTTATCTTTTAAAATTTCTTTTTTTATCTTATCCACAGAGTGCATAACTGTTGTATGATCTTTCCCACCGAATGCTATTCCTATTTTAGGAAGGGATTCTTCAAGTTTTACTCTACATATATACATAGCAATTTGTCTTGGTACTGCAATAGAAGCAACTCTTCTTTTACTTTTTAATTCTTCTACAGTAATATTATAATTACTTGCGATAAGTTGTTGTACTTGATCTATTTTATTTTTTGAAGTAACACTTTTTACAAAGTAGTCTCTTAATGCTTCGATAGCTAAATCAATAGTTATTTCAGAACTATTCATTATGGTAGCGTATGCCATAATTCTTGTAATTGATCCTTCTAACTTTCTAATGTCACTTATACAGTTACTAGCAATATATTCTTTTACTTCTTCTGGAAAAGAACTAGCCATTGGATTACCTTCTATTTTCTTATTTATAATATCAATTCTAAGTTTAAAGTCAGGAGGTAATATATCAGTAGTTATTCCCCAATTAAATCTTGTTTGAAGTCTTTGTTCAAGTTTATTTAAATCATCAGGTGATCTGTCTGAAGAAATTATTATTTGTTTATTATTTCCATAGAGATCATTAAATGTGTTGAAAAATTCTTGTTGAGCACTATTTGCTATCTGCAAGTACTGAATATCGTCTATCATTAATACATCAATATCTCTATATTTTCTTTTAAATTCTCTGACTTCATCAATATTATCTCCTTCCCTATTCTTTCTAGATAAATCAATAAAGTCATTAACAAACTGTTCACTTGTTACATATAAAACTCTCTTTTTGGAATTTTTAACAATATAATTACCGATTGCATGCATTAAATGAGTTTTTCCAAGTCCACTACTTCCATATATAAATAAAGGATTATACATAAGACCAGGTTTATCAGCAACAGCTAGTGCAGTTGTACGTGCAAATTTATTACTCTGCCCTACTATAAAATTTTCGAATTGATATTGTGGTTTTAAATTAGTTTCAAAATTAGATATTGATGGAACACCTATATCATCAGTATCTATTTCAATGTTTTTTTCCACTTCTTCTTCGGTTAAATATTCAAAAGAAAAGTTAGAACCTGTTATTTCTGTGAAAATATTTTCAATTAAATCACTATAATTTTCCTTTAAAAATTTTTTATGCACATGCATTGGTACTAATACTTTTGCTTTTGTTTCATTAAGCTCTAATAATTTAGTATCCATGAACCAAGTTTCATAAATCATTGAATTGGTATTTTCCTTTATTTTACTTAGAAAATTTGACCAAATACTATTGATATCCAAATAATCCACCCCCTACTATTTCCGTCTTTTCATTACCTACTATTTTAATGCAAAAATGTGGAAAAAACAAGGAAAAATAAGGAAAAAGTGGAAAAAATTAGTATCCACATCTATTCCACTTAATTATCCACTTTATAACTTCTTTATTTATAAAGAAAAAATAGAGTTTTCAACAAAAATGTGGAAAACTAATATACATAATAAAATAAGTGTTAATTAATATTCCACTTTTACTGTGGATAACAGTAAATATAAGGAAAAAACCTTTATTTATATAGAATTTTTTATACAATTATCCACAATAATTATAAACACAAAACTATGTTTGATTTTGTCGAATATTGTGGAAAAAATATAAAAATATAAAATTGTTTTATTTTCCACAGTATAAATTTTGTTTTAAAGTTAAAATTTTGTTTTAAAGTTAAAATTTTATTTGACAAAATGAGTTTTTATCTATATAATTATGAAAGCGACAGAGATTATAAAAAATTAGGAGGTGTTTATAGATGAAAAGAACATATCAACCAAATAATAGAAAAAAAGCTAAAAAACAAGGATTTTTCGCTCGTATGAAAAATAATATTATTTCACGTCGTAGAAGAAAAGGACGTAAAGCTTTAGTTCATTAATTATGACCACTGAAATATTTCAGTGGGTTTTTTGATTGGAGTGCTTATATATGAAGAAAATAAATATCTTAAAAGAAAGTAGGGAATTTTCTAGAATAATTAAAAATAATAATTCTATTAAATATAAGGATTATATAATATATATAGAAAAGAATACTAATGATATTTATCATTTTGGATTTTCTGTTTCTAAAAAAATAGGAAAAGCTGTTGTAAGAAATAAGATAAAGAGAAGAATAAAAAATATTTTAGATAAAAATATCTATCAAAATAATTTTAATTGTATTATAATAGTTAGAAAGAGCATCTTAGATAGAAGTTTTAATGAAATGGAAACAGATTTATTTAAATTATGTAAAAAATTAAATATATTAAAAGGAGAATGTTATGAAAAATAAACTACTAAAATTATCTGTAATATTAGTTATGGTTATTTCTTTAACTGGATGTACTCAAGTACTTAAAGATAAAGATAAAAAACCAGTTGTTAATAATATTACAGGACAAAGTTTAACAGCAAATATTATATGTAAGCCAGAAGGTAATAGCAAAGAAACAAAGGAAACTATAAAACAATATAAGGCAAATGGTGTAGATGTAGATAAGTTACCAAAATGTTCGGAATTTAAAATAACAGATGGTGGTTATGAAGGTATCTGGACAACTGTATTTATAAAACCTCTAGCTTGGTTTATTATAAAAGTAGGGGAGCTTATAAAAAGTTATGGACTTGCAGTTATTTTAATAACTATATTAATTCGCTTAATATTATATCCAATTACTAAAAAAACAGCAGTACAATCTGAAAATATGAAGAAAGCTCAACCAGCACTTCAAAATATAGAGAAAAAATATAAAAATAAAAATATGAATGATCAAGCAGTAATGATGCAAAAATCTCAAGAAATGATGAATGTTTATAAAGAGTATAATATTAATCCAATGTCAGGATGTTTATTTTCATTTTTACAAATACCACTTTTCTTTGCATTCTATGAATCACTTAGTAGAATTCCAGCTTTATTTGAAGATAAATTCTTAATATTTCATTTAGGAACAAGTCCAATGGCAGCTTTTTCAAAAGGAAATTTTGCTTATGTAATTATAATTGTTTTAGTAATAGCTGCAACATATTTTTCTATTAAATTAAATAAAACAGCCGCTATGAGCGAAGAACAAGAAAAACAAATGAAAATGATGACTAATATGATGATAATATTTATTTCTATTGCATCTTTATCAGTAAGTGTTGGAATTGCTTTATACTGGATAACAAATAGTACATTTACAATAGTTCAAAATTTAATTGTAAAAAAGGAGAAGTAATAATGAATATAATAAAGTTAGAAGGAAAAACAAAAGAATCTGTTTTAAATAAAGCATTAGAAGAAGCAAATGCAAGTGAAAGAGAAGTTATTTATAATATAGAAGAAGAAACAAAAGGTCTTTTAAAAAAATCAAAGTATAATATAGTTCTTGTAACTAAAGAAGAAATTAAAAATGAAATTAAATCTTTTATCTTAGAAACAGGAAATTTAATGAATATAAAAATAGAAACTAAAGTAGAAGAAGAAGATAATATATTTAAAGTATATTTAGATTCTAATAATAATTCTATTTTAATAGGTAAAGATGGTAAAACAATGAGATCTTTACAAACATTAGTAAGAAGTATGTTAAATATTAAAACGGATATGCATATTAAAGTAAATATAGATGTATCAGGTTACAGAGAAAAACAATTAAATAAATTAGAAAAAGTCGTTAGAAGAGTTGCTAAAGAAGTAATTAATTCTAAAGTGGATGCTAAATTAGATCCTATGAATTCTTATGAAAGAAGATTTGTTCATAATATTATTAATGAATATGCTGATTTAGAGACTGAAAGTGTTGGAGAAGAACCTAATAGATGTACAGTAATTAAATACAAAGATTAAGAACCTTGCGTTCTTTTTTCTTTTTGTTTGTATTTTTATAAAAAATTATATATAATATCATATAGAAAAGGGGACTTTTATGAATAAAGAAAAATATAAATATACAAAAATAGAATTTTTAAAAATAGTTTCAGAAATACTTAATAATGAAGAATTTAAAAGAAGAAAAAATTTTCCTCATCATGGAGATGAAAGTGTTTATGACCATTCTATGAAAGTAGCATTCCTCTCATACAGATGGGCAAAAAAACTTCATTTAGATGCACAAAGTGCTGCAATAGGTGGACTTTTACATGACTTTTATGATAAACCTTGGCAAAATGCAGAGAAACCTAAAAGATTTAGAGATATGCATGGATTTGTTCATGCTTTTGAGGCTTATAAGAATGCTAAAAGAGAATTTCCTCATCTAATGACACCAAAAATAAAAAATATAATAATAAGACATATGTTTCCTCTTAATATAAAACCTCCTAAATATCCAGAAAGCTGGGTTGTTACAATGGCAGATAAATACGTTTCTATGTCTGTATTTGCACGCCCTAAAGATTTACCTATGTATTTAGGATTAAAAAAAAGAAAGAAGTGATTTTATGAATGATACAATAGCTGCAATCGCAACTTCTCTTGGAATAGGATCTATATCTATAATAAGAGTAAGTGGAGCAGATTCAATTAATATAGTAAATAAAATATTTAAAGGAAAAGATTTAAGTAAAGTGCCTACACATACTATAAACTATGGACATATAATGGATAGTGATAAAATAGTTGATGAGGTTTTAGTAAGTATTATGAAAGGACCAAAAAGTTTTACAACTGAAGATGTAGTAGAAATAAACTGCCATGGTGGAATAGCTCCTACTAAAAAAGTACTTGAATTACTATTAATAAATGGATGTAGACTTGCTGAACCTGGAGAATTTACAAAAAGAGCCTTTTTAAATGGAAGAATTGATTTAATAGAAGCAGAAGGTGTAATGGATTTAATTGAATCAAAAACAGAAAAAAGTATGAATTTAGCTATAAAACAGTTAAGTGGTAGTACTTCTAAAATGATTCATGATTTAAGAAGTAAAATAGTAGAAATACTTGCTAATATAGAAGTTAATATTGATTATCCAGAATATAATGATATAAAAGTACTTACTGAAAGTGAATTACTTCCAAATTTAAATAAAATAAAAGAAGAAATGTATAAAATACTTAAAGAAAGTAAAAGTGCTAAAATAATAAAAGAAGGTATAACAACTTCTATAGTAGGTAGACCAAATGTAGGAAAAAGTAGTTTACTTAATGCTTTATTAGAAGAAGAAAAAGCTATTGTAACAGATATTCCAGGTACTACTAGAGATATAGTAGAAGGAACTATTAATTTAGATGGTGTTATGCTTAACATGATAGATACTGCTGGTATTAGAAAAACAGATGATAAAGTAGAACATATTGGTGTTAAGAAAAGTTATGAACTTATTGATAAAGCAGAACTTGTTTTATTTGTTTTAAATAATAATGAAGAAATAACTAAAGAAGATATGGAAATATATGAAAAAGTAAAAGAAAAAAATCATATTGTTATAATTAATAAAATAGATTTAGATAAAAAATTAGATGAAAATAAATTAGATAATAAAGATAATATAGTATATATGAGTACTATAGAAAACAGAGGAATAAAAGAATTAAAAGATAAAATAATAAAAATGTATGAATTAGAAGTACTAGAAAAAGAAAATCCAACTTATTTAACTAATGCTAGGAGTATAGCACTTCTTAAAAAATCACTTAATAGTATAGAAAGTTCTATAGAATCTTTAGAAAACGAAATGCCTATAGACATAGCAGAAATAGATTTAAAAGAAGCTTGGAATACTTTAGGGGAAATAATAGGAGAAACATATACTAATGAACTTATAGATCAACTATTTAGTCAATTTTGTTTAGGTAAATAAGAGGTGATCTATGGTTAATTTTTTAGAAAATACAAATCCAGTTTTGTGTGCTTTTATAGCAGGATTATTTACATTCTCTATAACTGCACTTGGAGCAGGAGTTGTATTTTTCTTTAAAAAAATAAATAAAACAATAATGGATGGAATGCTTGGATTTGCAGCAGGCGTTATGATAGCAGCATCTTTTTGGTCATTACTTTCCCCTGGAATAGAAATGGCTGAAAATTTAAAATTAAATTCTTGGTTAATAGCATTCCTAGGATTTTTTAGTGGAGGTCTTATATTATATATAGGAGATAATATATACAGATATTATATAAAAAAACATCCTAAAAAAAGAAATGAAAATAGAAAAGATGGATTTAAAAGATGTTTAATGCTTATTTTTTCAATAACTCTTCATAATATACCAGAAGGTTTAGCAGTAGGTGTAGCTTTTGGTTCTGTGTATTATGGAATAGCTGGAAATACAATTGCGTCTGCTATTGTATTAGCACTTGGAATTGGTCTTCAAAATTTTCCAGAGGGAAGTGCAGTATCTATTCCACTTAGAAGAGAAGGACACTCTAGAACTAAATCATTTTTACTTGGAAGTTTAAGTGGTATAGTAGAGCCAATATCAGCTTTACTTGGAGCATTACTTGTTTTAAAAGTGCAGTATTTACTTCCATTTTTACTTTCATTTGCAGCAGGTGCTATGATATATGTAGTAGTAGAAGAATTAATACCAGAAAGTCAAACAAATAAAAGTAAAGATTTAATGGCTTTATTTACTTTAATAGGTTTTTCTGTAATGATGATATTAGATGTAGCTTTAGGTTAAAGACATTATTGTCTTTTTTTATTTGTATTTTTATAAAAAAACTAGTATAATATGAAAAGCAAAAGAGGTGGAAGTATGTATGAAATAATAGTAGTAGGTGGAGGACACGCTGGATGTGAAGCAGCACTTGCAGCAGCTCGTAAAAATCATAAAACATTACTTATAACAGGTAGAATAGAAAATATAGCTACTATGCCTTGTAATCCATCAATTGGTGGAAGTGCTAAAGGAATAATAGTAAGAGAAATAGATGCTTTAGGTGGGGAAATGGGATACAACGCCGATAAAACATTATTACAAATGAAAATGTTAAACTTTAAAAAAGGACCAGCAGTACAATCACTTAGAGCACAAGCAGATAAAGTAACATATCCTAAAGAAATGCAAAAAACACTTTTTAATACACCTAACTTAGATATAAAAGAAAGTTTAGTAGAAGACTTACTTGTAAAAGATAACAAAATATATGGTGTAGTACTTGAAAATGGTGAAAAAATTGAAGCAAAAGCAGTTGTTTTAACTACTGGAACATATATGAAAGCAGATATTTTAAGAGGAAGTTCTAGAACTAGATCAGGTCCACATGGTGAGAAACCATCAATGTTTTTAAGTGATAATCTAAAAAGACTAGGTTTTAAAATAATAAGACTTAAAACAGGAACACCACAAAGAATAGATAAAAATTCTATAGATTATTCTAAAGTATCACTTGAAGAAGGTGCTGATAAATTATATACATTTAGTCATGACCATAAAGGTTTTTATGAAGTAGATAAACAAGTACCTTGTTACTTAACTTATACAAATGAAAAAACTCATAAAATAATAAGAGATAACTTAAATAAATCAAGTATGTATGGAGGACTAGATGATATAAAAGGAATAGGTCCAAGATACTGTCCATCTATTGAAGATAAAGTAGTAAGATTTGCTGATAAAGAAAGACATCAACTATTCATAGAACCAGAAAGTTTATATTATGATGAAATATATCTTCAAGGATTTTCAACAAGTATGCCAGAAGAAGTACAAGAAGAAATGGTGCATAGTCTAGCAGGACTTGAAAATGCTAAAATAGTAAAATATGGTTATGCGATTGAATATGATGCAATATATCCAACACAGCTTAAACAATCTCTAGAAACAAAAATAATTGAAAACTTATTTACTGCAGGACAAATAAATGGAACAAGCGGTTATGAAGAAGCTGCTTGTCAAGGCTTAATAGCCGGTATAAATGCTGCACTTAAAATAGAAGAAAAAGAACCATTAATACTTAAAAGAAATGATGGATATATAGGAGTTCTAATAGATGATCTAATTACTAAAGGAGTAAGAGATCCTTATAGAATGCTTACATCAAGAGCAGAATATAGATTGCTTTTAAGAAACGATAATGCTGATTTAAGATTAAGAGAATATGGTTATAAAGTAGGTTTAATAGATGAAGAAAGATATAAAAAATTAATAGATAAAAAAAATAAAATAAATGAATTAATAAATTTACTAAAAGAAACAAAAATAACTCCTAAAAAAGAAGTAAATGAATATTTTGAAAAAGTAGGAAGTCCTATATTAAAAGACTCAATAACACTTTATAACTTGCTTAAAAGACAAGAATTCAATATGGAAAATATAACTCATTTTATAGATATACCATATGAAGAAGAAATAAAAAATCAAGTAGAACTTATGAATAAATATGAAGGTTATTTAAAGAAAACAGAAGAAGAAGCTAGAAAAATGGTTGAACTTGAAAATAAAAAAATACCTGAAAATATAAACTATGATGATATAAAAAATATAGCAAGTGAAGCAAGAGAAAAACTAAAAGAAATAAGACCTACCTCAATAGGACAAGCAACTAGAATAAGTGGTGTAAATCCATCTGATATAGCTATTTTAATGGTATATATAAAAAAAGGAGTAAAAAATGCAAACTAATGAATTTATAGATGCTTTAAAAGAACTTAATATAGACATAGATGAAGAAAAATTAAAAAAACTAGAAAATTACTATAAATTATTAATAGAATGGAATGAAAAAATAAATTTAACAGGTATAACAGAAAAAAAAGATGTTTATTTAAAACACTTTTATGATAGTTTAACTTTAAATAAATATATAAATTTAAAAGAGATAAATTCATTATGTGACATAGGAACTGGTGCTGGATTTCCTGGAATAGTTCTTAAAATAGTTTTTCCAAATATTCATATAACTCTAGTAGATTCACTTAACAAAAGAATAATTTTCTTAAAAGAAGTTATAAAAGAATTAGAATTAAAAAATATAGAAGTATATAATGAAAGGGCAGAAGAATATGCTAAAAAAGTAAGAGAAAAGTTTGATTTAGTAACATGTAGAGCAGTAGCACGTCTTCCTATCTTACTTGAATATTCTATTCCACTTGTAAAAGTAGGTGGTGTATTTGCTCCATTAAAAGCAAGCATAGATAGTGAACTTATAAATATAGATAAAGAAGAAAAAATATTAAATATTAAACTAGAAAAAATAAATAGATTTTATCTTCCTATAGAAAATAGTGAAAGAACAATACCAGTTTTTAAAAAATTAAAAGAAACAGATAAAAAATATCCTAGAAAATATAGTGATATTAAGAAAAAACCATTATAAATTATATATAAAATTAGAAAGTTCTTTATATTTAAAATTTTCTTTTTTTTCTATAAAATATAAATTATATAAAAGAATAGAATATATATCACTAGTAAAATAATTATTGCTATCTTTAAAATACCAATCTTTGACTTCATAATTATAATTATTATCAAATAATAATAGGTTATACTGAGTTATTTTATCTATATAAGAAATATAATTTTTAACATATTTTTTTCTATTTAAAGCTTCTTCTAAAATAGAAATATTATTTTTATAATTCCATACTTTTTTTTGAAAAATAATTTGTATTAATTCTATTTTTTTACCAAATAATAAGTAATGTATTGTATCATTTTTAATATCTAAAAAATATATAAATGATTTATAGTTTAAATTAAAAAAAGATAGGATTTTTTCTTGCACAATTTTATCATTTAATTTGTTTTTGTTATATAAAATATAATTCATTTTTACCACCTCATTTTTAACATACACTAATTATAAATAAAAAACAAATGGTAAAAATTACCAAATAAAAATTAAATAAAATCAAAAATTATAAATTATTAAAATTATTTCCCAAAATTTTATTGAATTATTTCCCAAAATATAGTATTATGTATTTATAAAAGAATAAAGTAGGGAGGCACGTGTATGGAGCCTAAAATAATTCAAATAAATATTAATGATATTTTACCTAATAGGTTTCAACCTCGTATAGCATTTAATGAAGATAAATTAAATGAACTTTCAGAGTCTATAAAAAAATACGGAGTAATACAACCTATAACAGTAAGACAAGTAGGAAATAAATATGAAATAATAGCAGGTGAAAGAAGATATAAAGCATCACAACTTGCAGGACTTTCTTCAATACCAGCTATAGTTCAAAATTTTTCTGATGAAATAAGTTCTGAAGTAGCTCTTATTGAAAATGTTCAAAGAGAAGATTTAACTGCAATAGAAGAAGCTATTTCATACAAAAAAATATTAGATATGGGGACTATTACGCAAGAAAAACTTGCTGATAAATTAGGTATTAGTCAGCCAGCTATTGCTAATAAATTAAGACTTTTACAATTATCAGAAAAAGTTCAAGATGCTTTAATGGAAAATAAAATATCTGAAAGACATGCACGTTCTTTACTTAAATTAAAAAATAAAGTAAAGCAAGAAGAAATGCTTCACAGAATAATAAATGAAAGATTAACAGTAAGAAAAACTGATGAAGAAATAAAAAAAATATTAGAAAATAATGATGAAGAAAAGGTTAAAAGTTTTATACCTACTCCAGAAGAAGTAGAAATATTAGATATAATTAATTCTTTTAAAATAGAAGATAAAAAGGAGGAAAATGCAATGAATCCAAATGATCCAATGAATAGTTTTAATATTCCTAGTGTAACTATTGAAAATAGTTCTAGTAACATTAATGATATAAGTCCAGTAAGTAATCAAAATAATAATATGGAAAGTATTGGCTCTTTTAATAATTCAAATGAAAAAGTAGCTAATAAAGAATTTGAAAACAATGTAATAGAACCAAATACAAATATTACTCATAATAATGTTATTAATCCAGGATTTATGGATATAGATAAAATTGAAAGAGAAGCTACTGATATATCTTTTAATAATCAAAAAAATAATATAGATTTAATGCAAAGTACAGGAAATATATCAGAAAATAATTCTAATAATATGATGCCAAAAGGAAGATTTTTTGATGTAATGCCTAGTATGCAAAATAGAATGGAAGAAAATGATAATGCATCTGAAAGTAATGGTGGAAGAATAATAGGTGGATCTATTTTTAATGATGATTCTAAAATATTGGGAACACCTATTATAAATAATGTACAAGCTAATAATGAATCTATAAATAACGTAGATTTTAGTTCAAATGTATTTAATAATCCTGTTATTGAACCAGTTAAAGTAAAAGATGTTTATCCACAAAATATTGAAAATATACCTAATACAAGTAATATACAAGAAAATCAATATGTTGGAATAAATGAAAATAATAATAGTAATGTTAAAAATGATACAAGTGTAGGGTCTGTAATTGAACCAATAACAGAACCAACACCAAATATTATTCCATCAGCACCAATTATTGAAGAAAATAATATTGGTATAAAAGAAGAAACAAATATGGTACCTAATATTGAATCAAATAAAGTAAATACTGAATCAGTAATTGAACCAATAGCAGAACCAATACCAAGTACTATCCCATCAGCACCAATTGTTGAAGAAAATAATTTTGGTATAAGTGAAGAAACAAATATGATACCTAATATTGAATCAAATAAAGTAAATACTGAATCAGTAATCGAACCAATAGCAGAACCAATACCAAGTACTATCCCATCAGCACCAATTATTGAAGAAAATAATATTGGTATAAAAGAAGAAACAAATATGGTACCTGATATTGAATCAAATATAAATTCAGAAACAATAAATGAACCAATAGTAGAATCAACACCAAGTATTACTATTCCACCAGTTTCTAATATAATAGAAAATAATTTTGATACAAAAGAAGAACCTGTATTAGAAACAATAAATACAGTACCTCTTCCTAAAGAAAAAGAACCAGAAATTAACATTTCAGCGCCTCTTTCATTTAATATGAGAGAAGCAATACAAATGATTAGAAATATAACTGATAGATTAGAGAGAATGGGACATAGATTAGATTCTGATGAGATGGATTTAAATGATAGATATGAAATAAAAATTACATTATATAAATAGTTATTAACTTCATATGTGATATAATCATAATATGAAGTTTTTTTAAAGGAGATTTTATGGAATTATTGGAAAGAATAAAAAATGATTTAAAAAATACACTATCTGAATATAGATATAATCATTCATTAAGGGTAGCTGAAGAATCACAAAAGTTAGCTAAACATTATAATATAGATGAACAAAAAGCTTATTTAGCTGGACTTGTTCACGATATTGCAAAAGAATATTCAGATGAAAAAAATAGACAGATAATAGATAAATATAATTTATCAAAGGATTTGTTAAAAGTAGAAAATAAAAAAAATTTACATGCTGATATAGGAAGTATAATAGCTAAAAAAAATTATAATCTATCTAATGAAATATGTAATGCAATAAAGTATCATACGTTTGGTGATGTCAATATGAATTTGCTAGATATCATTGTATTTGTAGCTGATAAAATAGAACCCGGAAAAAATTATGAAGGAATAGAAGAAGAGAGAAAAATGGCTTATATTAATATAAAAAAATCTATGATTATATGTATAGAAAATAAAATAAAAAAATTAAACAAGGAAAATAAATATATTAGTCCTATAACTATGGAAGTATTAAAATTTTTAAAAAATAGTTTATAAATAATTTCATTATATTATAAAAAAGTGTATAGTATAAATATTATATAGAAAAGTAATTATATAAAAGTAATAATTTGTATAATATTTTATAACATTAATATATTGAATAATAAATTAGAAAAGATTTGTTGGTATTTTTTCATTAAGAGTTTAAAAAAAATTAAATAATATTTCTAAAAAGGCTAGTTTATGTTTTAAGAAAATGATTAAATTTAGGAGGGATTATTGTGTTTGAATTAGTATCTAAATTTAAACCAAGTGGAGATCAACCAGAAGCAATAAATTCACTTGTAAATGGAATAAATAATGGTGAAAAAAAACAAATATTATTAGGAGCCACAGGTACTGGAAAAACTTTTACAATAGCTAATGTTATAAAAGAAGTAAATAAACCTACCTTAGTACTCGCACATAATAAAACACTTGCAGGACAATTATATGGAGAACTTAAAGAACTATTTCCCCATAATCATGTTGAATATTTTGTATCTTATTATGATTATTATCAGCCAGAAGCATACGTAGCTAAAACAGATACTTATATTGAAAAAGATGCTTCAATAAATGATGAAATAGATGAACTTAGACATTCCGCAACAGCATCTCTTTTATCTTCTAAAGATGTTATAGTAGTAGCTTCTGTTTCTTGTATATATGGTATAGGAGAAATAGAAGAATACAGAAAAAAAACAATTACTTTAAAAGAAGGTGAAGAAGTAGATAGAGATGAAATACTTACTAAACTAGTTGATATGTACTATGAAAGAAATAATTTAGATTTAAAAAGAGGTACGTTTAGAGTAAGAGGAGATATATTAGAAATAGTTCCAATTGGATGGCATGGAAAAGGAATAAGAGTAGATTTTTTTGGAGATGAAATAGATAAAATTTATGAATTTGATTTACTTACAGGAACAGTAATATCAGCAAAAAAAGCTACAACAATATTTCCTGCCAGTCACTTTGTAACAAGTGAAGAAAAATTAAAAATAGCAGTTAACAATATAAAAGAAGAACTAGATGAAAGATTAAAATATTTTAAAGAAAATAATAAATTACTTGAATACCAAAGACTAATGGAAAGAACAAATTATGATATAGAAATGCTATCAGAAACAGGATTTTGTAGAGGTGTAGAAAATTATTCTAGACATTTAGCACTTAAACAATCAGGAGAAACACCTACTACATTAATGGATTTCTTTGGAGATGATTATTTACTTGTAATAGATGAATCCCATGTAACAATACCCCAGGTTAAAGCTATGTACAATGGTGATCAAGCAAGAAAGAGTGTATTAGTTGATTATGGGTTTAGACTTCCAAGTGCTAAAGATAATAGACCTTTAAAATTTGAAGAATTTGAAAAGAAAACTGATAATGTTATTTATGTATCAGCAACACCAGGAGATTATGAAAAATCTAAAACAAATAAAATAGTAGAACAGATAATAAGACCAACTGGACTCTTAGATCCTACTATAGAAGTAAAACCAACTAAAGGACAAATAGATGATTTAGTAGAACAAATTCATATAAGAAAAAATAATAATGAAAGAGTTTTAATTACAACTCTTACTATACGTATGGCAGAAGAACTTACAGATTATCTAAAAAAATTAGATATTAAAGTAGCTTATCTTCATAATGAAGTAAAAACTTTTGAAAGACTTAGAATTATAAGAGATTTAAGACTTGGTAAATATGATGTAGTAGTTGGAATAAACTTACTTAGAGAAGGAATTGATATTCCAGAAGTTAGTTTAATAGCTATTATGGATGCTGATAAACAAGGATTCTTAAGAAGTGAAAGAAGTTTAATTCAAACAATAGGAAGAGCAGCGCGTAATAGTAAAGGTCATGTTATTATGTATGCAGATATAATAAGTGATTCAATGGCTTTAGCTATTAAAGAAACAGAAAGAAGAAGAAAAATACAAGAAGAGTATAATAAAAAACATAATATTGTACCTAAAACAATTCAAAAAGAAATAAGAGAACTTATTACAAATAATAGCGAAGTAAAAGAAGTAAAAGAAGAGAAAATGAGTAAAAAAGATAAACAAAAAATAATGGAAACAATAGAAAATGAAATGAAAGAAGCAGCTAAAAATTTAGATTTTGAAAGAGCTATGGAACTTAGAGATATCTTATTTGAAATGAAAGTAAATTAATTATTAAATATAAATTATATATGATATAATTATGTAAGGTGGTTTAATGAAAGTTAATAAAATAATAAGATTTTTATTTGAATTATTTATCTCAATATTTTGTTATGGACTTATTTTAATAGCAGTATCAATAATATTTCCTAAAACAATTTATATAGATAACTCTAACTATGGATTATATGGATTTATTGCATCCTTTATAATACATATTCTAAATAAAACAATAAAACCTGTTATAGTATGGCTTACTATTCCAATAACAGCTTTAACTTTAGGACTATTTTATCCTTTTATAAATGTATTTATTCTTCATATAGTACACTTTATATTAGGAAAACACTTTATAATTAGAGGAATTTTTATGAGTTTTATAGTAGCTATATTAATATCAATAATGAGACATATAATAGATAATATAGTAATTAAACCAATAATTAAAAAGGAGAATGGTTATGAATAATATATTTTTAGATTTTGGTATAGTTAAAATATACTGGTATTCAGTAATATTACTAATTGCATTCTTAGTAGGAGGTGTAATGGCTTTAAAAGAAGCCAAAAAAAATAATATTAGTGAAAATTTTATGACAAATTATTTTTTCTATTTAGTACCAATAGTTATAATAGGTGCAAGATTATATTTTGTTATATTTAACTTTAATTATTATAAAGATAGTTTAATAGATATATTAAAAGTATGGGAAGGTGGTCTTGCTATACACGGTGGTTTAATAGCAGGAATTATTT
This sequence comes from uncultured Bacilli bacterium, assembly GCA_944371445.1. Taxonomy (GTDB): domain Bacteria; phylum Bacillota_I; class Bacilli_A; order RF39; family UBA660; genus RUG12867. The sequence continues at coordinate 31,762 of CALVXR010000094.1, read as the reverse complement.
TTACATATTTTTATACAAAAAAATATAAAGTTAGATTTTTAAGACTATTAGATATTGCAGTAGTTTCAGTAATTATTGGTCAGGTAATTGGTAGATGGGGAAACTTTATGAATGGGGAAGCGTATGGACCAGCAACAACTCTTGCTCATTTGCAAAGTCTTCCTATACCAGATTTTGTTATAAAAGGAATGAATATAGGTGGAACATATTATATACCAACATTTTTTTATGAATCTGTATGGAATTTAATAGGATTTATTATTTTACTTATTGTTAGACAAATAAAAAGATTAAAAGTAGGTATGCTTACAAGTATTTATTTAATATGGTATGGAATTGGTAGATGTTATATAGAAGGTTTAAGACAAGATAGTTTAATGTTTGGTGATATAAAAGTAGCTCAGCTTGTATCAATAATTATGATTATTGCTGGAATAGTATTATTTATGTTTAGTAAAAAAGGTTCTCCATTTGAAAATTTATATAGGAAACCGGAGGCGAATGAAAGTGACAGAGTTTGATACTATTATAATAGGTGCTGGAATTGCAGGTATGACAGCTGCAATTTATTTAAAAAGAGAAAATATAAACGTTGCTATTATTGAAAAAGAGATGCCAGGAGGTCAAATGGTAAAAACACCAGCGATTGAAAATTATCCTGGTTTTGATAAAGTAGATGGGTCTAGTCTTGCTATGAATATATATAATCAAGTAGAAAAACTTAAAGTTCCTTTTATTTTTGATGAAGTAATTGATATACAAGATGGAGAAGACAAGGTAATAATTACAAAGAAAGATAAATATAAAGCTAAAACTATATTATTAGCAACTGGTAGAATACCTAGAAAATTAAATATAAGTAATGAAGATAAATTAATTGGAAGAGGAATAAGTTATTGTGCTACTTGTGATGGTGCATTTTACAAAGATAAAGATGTTGTTGTAGTAGGTGGAGGTTCATCTGCTGTAACTGAAGCTATTTATTTAACAAATATAGCTCATAAAGTAACTCTTTTATATAGAGGCGAAAATCTAAGAAGTGAAAATGTATTAAAAGAAAAATTAGAAAACATAGAAAATGCTGAAATAAAATATAATACTACTATAGAAGAAATAAAAGAAGAAAATGGCAAAGTAAATGAAGTAATACTTAATAATGGTTCTTTAAAAGTAGATGGTATATTTGTCTTTATTGGATATGAACCTAATGTCTCATATTTAAAAAACTTGAATTTAAGTGTAGATAATGGATATATAGTAGTAGATAATAATATGAAAACTAATATAAATGGTATTTATGCAGCGGGTGATAGTATCAAAAAAAATCTTTATCAACTTACAACCGCAGCAGGGGAAGCAGCAATAGCTGCAAATAGTATAAAAAAATACTTAGTTTTATAGGGGGAATATATGAAAAAGAAAGTTGTAATTTTAGGTGGTGGAACAGGAATGTCCACACTTTTAAAAGGTCTTAAAGAATTTCCACTTGATATAACTGCAGTTGTATCAGTTTGTGATGATGGAAAAAGCACAGGAAGACTTAGAGAAGAATTTAATACACCAGCAGTAGGTGATATAAGAAGAGTTTTAGTATCTCTTTCTGAAACAGAACCACTTGTAGAAGAACTATTTAATTATAGATTTAATACAACTAGTGATTTAGATGGCCACACAGTAGGAAATCTTTTACTAACAGCACTATCTAATATCACAGGTAATATGTCTGATGGAATAGAATCACTTGGAAAAGTTTTAAATTTAAAAGGAAAAGTACTTCCTCTTACTGAGGATAATGTTATTTTAATGGGTGAAATGGAAGATGGAAAAATTATAGAAGGAGAACATAATATAACAAATTATGAATCTAATATAAGAAAAGTTTTCTATAAAGATGAACCAGAAATACCTAAATCAGTTATAAAATCTTTAAAAGAAGCTGATTTAATTATATTTAGTATGGGAAGTTTATTTACAAGCATTATTCCTAATTTAATAAGCAAAGATGTAATAAATACAATAGATAAAAGTAAAGCAAAACTTATGTATGTATGTAATATGATGACTCAGCCAGGAGAGACTGATAATTATAAAGCAAGTGATCATATAAATACATTAAATAAATATTTAGGAAAGAAAAAAATAGATTGTATTATAGTAAATACTGGTAAAATAAATAAAAAACTAGTAAAAAAATATGAAACATTGGAGCAAAAAGATATAGTTGATGTAGATTTAAAAGAACTTAAAAATATTGTATCTAAAGTAATTACTAATAAATATGCAGTAATAGAAGATAATGTTATAAGACATAATGTAATAAAACTTAGTTCAGATATATTTTCATATATAATAGAGGATTAATATGTCTTTTACTTCAAATGTTAAAAACGAAATAATATCTATATCAAGACTTAAATTAGAAGAGATTTCTTTTTTATCAGCTATTATTAGAAATAATGTAATTGAAGATAAAATAAAAATAAGTACAGAGAATGCTAGTGTTGCTAAATACATATATAAATTAATAAAAAAATTATATGATATACCTATTAAAGTAGCTGTAAGAAAAGGATATAATTTTAAAAAAAGTTATATTTATATGATAGAAATAAGTAATAAAAAAAATATTATTTTAGAAGATCTAGGTATTATAGAAAATGGGAAAGAATTATTAATTCCTCCGAACTTTATCATAGATGATGATGAACTTATAAAATCTTATTTATGTGGTTTATTTTTAAGTATTGGTAGTATAAATGATCCTAAAACTTCTAGATATCATTTAGAATTTGTTACATCAAATTTAGAATATGCTAATTTCATATCTAAACTACTTAATAAATATAATCTAAACAGTAAGGTACTTAAAAGAGAAAATAAATATATGATTTATATAAAAGAAAGTGAAAAAATAAGTGATTTTTTAAAACTTATTAAAGCTACTAAAGCTATGTTTTATTACGAAGATATAAGAATATATAGAGACAATAAAAATAAAGCTAATAGACTTAATAACTGTGAACAAGCAAATGTAGATAAAATAATAGGAACTGCTAATAAACAGCTTATGGATATAGAATTTTTAGATGAAAATGGTCTTTTAGATTTATTAGATGAAAAAGTAAAAGAAGTAGCTATTTATAGGATGAAATATCAAGAAGTATCTCTACTTGAATTAAGTGAAATAATTACTAAAGAAACAGGAAACAAAATAACAAAATCTGGACTACATCATAGATTTAAAAAAATAGAAGAAATGGCAAATAAAGTGAGGCAAAAACAATGAAGTATTCACCAAAAAGTATGAAAGAAAATTTAGAAGAAAATGAATTTTATTTTAAGAAAAAATTCGGTCAAAATTTTATTATAGATGAAAATATAGTTACATCTATAGTATATAAAGCAAATGTAGATAAAGATACTTTAGTACTTGAGATAGGGCCTGGTGCTGGTTCTTTAACATCTAAGTTAGCACCCAAAGCTGGATTTGTTTTATGTTATGAAATAGATACTTCTTTAAAAGAAATACTTAATGATAATTTAAAAGAATTTGATAATTATAAAATCATTTATGAAGACTTTTTAAAAGCAAATGTAAAAGAAGAATTAAGTAAGTATAATTATAAAAAAATATATGTAGTAGCTAATTTACCATATTATATAACTACTCCTATAATACTTAAGATAATAGAAGATAAACTTAATGTAGAAAAAATAGTAGTTATGGTTCAAAAAGAAGTAGGAGATAGATTTAAAGCAGAACCTGGATGTAAAGATTATGGTTCTTTATCTATCTTTCTAAATTATTACTTTTCAGTTAAAAAAATACTTGATATAAGTAAAAATGTTTTTATACCAAAACCTAATGTAGATAGTATAGTAGTAGAATTTACTAAAAAAAATGTAAATAAATCTGTAAAAAATGAAGAATTATTTTTTAAATTAGTAAGAGATAGTTTTGTTCAAAAAAGAAAAACAATTAGAAATAATTTAAAAGGTTATAATTTAGATAAAATAGAAGAAATATTAAAAAAATATGGCTATGATTTATCTGTTAGAGCAGAGAATCTATCTATAGATATATTTATTGATATTGCTAATAATTTATAGGTTAAATACCTATATTTTTTTGTAAATAAAAATAACATTAATAATATTTATAATCATAGTATTAATTAGGTGATACTGTGATAGAATATATAAATAAATTAATATGGGCTATTTCTTCTGTTTTGCTTGTAACAATGGGTTTATATTTTTCTTTTAAACTAAAATTTGTACAAGTTCATTTTACTCGTATGTTTAAAAGTTTAACAGTTAAAACTACTAAAGGAATAAAACCATATAAAACTTTATTGATGGTACTTGCAGGAAGAATAGGTGTAGGATCTATTGCTGGAATAGCTCTTTCTATATATCTAGGAGGAGTAGGTACAATATTTTGGATGTGGCTTATTTCAATACTCTGCGCTTCACTATCTTTTGGAGAAACAATACTTGGTATAAAATATAAAGAGAAAGACTATGGTGATATATATAAAGGTGGTCCTAGTTATTATATAAAAAAAGGTCTTGGTAATAAAAAACTAGGTAGCATTTATGCGGTAGTAGTAATAGTAAGTTATATATTTGGCTTTCTAGGAATACAAGCAAACACCATAACAAAATCTGTAACAGAAATGATAAATATTTCGCCGGTATTAATAGGAATAATTTTGTCAGCAATTACTTTTTTTATAATATTTGGAGGAATAGAAAAAATATCTAATATAACTTCTAAAATAGTACCTTTTATGATTATATTATATGTTGGTACAAGTATATATATTTGTCTAAAAAATATTGGAAAGATGCCTTTTATTATAAGTAAAATCTTTAAGGAAGCACTTAATTTTAAATCTTTTTTTACATCATTTATACCCATGTTTATAATAGGTGTACAAAGAGGAATATTTACAAATGAAGCAGGACTTGGGACAGGTGCTATAGCATCTTCAACAGTAGAAAGTAAAGATGCGAAAGGTCAAGGATATTTACAGATGTTAGGAGTTTATATAACAACCATGTTAGTATGTACATCAACTGCTTTTATAATTTTAACATCTCCATATGAAAATCTTGATATAAAAGATATTAATGGAATAGAGATAACACAATTTTCATTTGTACATCACTTAGGAATGATAGGCAATATTATAATATTTATATCAATTCTATTATTTTCATTTTCAACAATATTAACGGGATATTATGATGGTGAATCTAGTTTAAAATATTTTTCAAATAATATAAAAAAAAGTTATTTAATATTATTAAAATTAATAACTATAGTAGTTTTATTTATTGGATGTATACTACCATCTAGCTTTATATGGTCATTTGTAGATATAATGGTTGGTTTGCTTGCTATTATAAATGTTTATGCATTATATAAATTAAGGTATGAAATAATAAATACATTTAAAAAAAAATAAATATATGATAAACTATAAATGGTGGTAATATGATAAATAAAACTTGGGATAAAATACTAGAAAAAGAAATGAAAAAAGAATATTTTAATCATTTAGGAACTTTTGTGAAAGATGAATACAAACATAAAATAATCTATCCAGAATATAAAAATATATTTAATGCTTTAAAATTAACAGATTATAATGATGTAAAAGTAGTAATACTAGGTCAAGATCCTTATCACGGAGAAGGAGAGGCACATGGACTTTCTTTTTCTGTAAGAGAAGGTGTTAGAAGACCACCATCTCTTAATAATATTTTTAAAGAACTTAAAAATGATTTAGAAATAGAAAGAAATGAAAATGATTTAACAGACTGGGCAAAAGAGGGAGTACTTCTTTTAAATAGTGTTTTAACAGTAGTTAAAGATACACCACTTTCACATAGAAATCATGGCTGGGAGATATTCACTGATAATTTAATTAGATATTTAAATTTAAGAAAAACTCCAATTGTGTTTATATTATGGGGAAGTTATGCAAGAAGTAAAAAAGAGCTTATTACTAATAAAGTACATCATATTATTGAGTCAGCTCATCCATCACCTTTATCAGCATCCCGTGGCTTTTTCGGAAGTAAACCATTTTCAAAAACAAATGAATATTTAAAAAAAGATGGACTTGGTGAAATTAAATGGGGATAAATCATTCAAAAATATATAATTTATTAATAGAAAATAAAAATAGAGCAGAAGAAAATATCAATGAAATTGGTAATTTAAAAAATTTAGAAATTTTTACAAACGATGATATAGTATCTTTATGTACTGATGTTATATATAAGAAGTTATTTGAAGAACATGTATTAGCACATCATGTTTATGAACTTTACTATAAACTTACCAAAGATGAATATTATAATATCCTAATAAATAGTATAAATATTTTAAGAGAGGAAATGTTTTTTAAATTAATCAAAGAATATGAAAAAAATAAAGAAATCTTAAAAAAGTTAAGAACTAATGAAGATTTTTCAGAATTATTTAAAAAATACTCGTTAGATATTATAACTAGAAAAGTTATGTTAAAGGAAAGTAATTTATTAGAATTTCTAAAAGAAGATGATATCATATATTTAATAAAGAATATGTTAAAGTATTTGCACGGTAATATTTTAGAGAGCTTTATAAATGAAATCAAAGATAATATTATTTATTTAGAAGAAATATTTAAAAACATAGAATGTACTCCTGATTTTTTATTAATACTGAAAACAACAAGTGATACATTATATTATAATAGTTTAATAAAAAAATATCAGGATGAAATATATTCTTCAATATATAATATAGATAGTAATAAATTTAAAAATTCTATTTATAAGACCATTCTTGAACAAATAATAAAAGAAGTATTAGAACTGACAAATAGTAAGCTAGAAAATATACAATATATAAAAGAAGGTGCATCTAGTAAAGTATATAGAATTGGAAATTTAGTTTTAAAAACAGGTAATTCAAGATTTGTTCATGAAATTCCTAATCATGATAGAATATTATATCCTTTACTTAGAAGAAAAATAGGTGATTTATATATAGAAGTAAGTGACTTTGTGGATACTAAAAATATAACAGATGATGATGTTTATATGATTTTTAAAGAATTAATGGATAGTGGAATTGTATGGGTAGATCCAAGAAGAGAAAATATAGGAAGACTTTTAAAAGATAGTAATTCATATGATATATATGTCAGTGAGGAAACAGTAGGATTAATTGGTAAAAATAAAATGCCAAGAAAAGCGGGTGAATTAGCAATCATAGATACTGATTTAATTTTTTATGAATATAATATACCGTGGGGTAAATTATATAAGTATGGTCTCAATTTTATTCCATATAATAAAATGATAGATAGATATATGAAAGAAAAACAAGAAATTAATCATTTATAGTAGACATAAAAAAACGTGTCTACTTTTTATATAATAAGTTATTTAGCTTGTACTTTTATATAAACACTGATAAAATATATTTTAGCTAGGAAGTGATAATGTGCAGGAAGCATACGATTTTTTGAATAATAAAGCTTATATAGAAGATAATGATAATATAGTAGTAGCAGTATCCGGTGGACCTGATTCTATGGCACTTTTAGATTTGATGGTACGTGTAAAACAAAATAAAAATATAAAAGTAATATGTGCTCATGTAAACCATAATTTAAGAAAAGAAAGTGCGGAAGAAAAAATTATGGTAGAAAATTACTGTATAAAAAATAACATAATTTTCGAATATATGAAAATAGATAAATATGGTGATGATAATTTTCATAATGAAGCTAGAACTATAAGATATAATTATTTTAATGAAATAGTAAAAAAATATAAAGCAAAATATTTACTTACTGCTCATCATGGTGATGATTTAATGGAAACTATTTTAATGAGAATAGTTAGAGGTTCTACACTAAAAGGTTATAGTGGTTTTTCAAAAATAGTTAAAATGGATACATATTTAATTGTAAGACCACTTATAGGCGTTATAAAAAAAGAAATAGAAGAATACTGTAATAAAAATAATATAAAATATGCGATAGATAAATCTAATTATAAAGATGTTTATACTAGAAACAGATATAGAAAATATATACTTCCTCATTTAAAAGATGAAGATAGAGATGTTCATAAAAAGTTCTATAAATTTAGTAGGACATTACTTGAATATAATGATTATATAGATAAGGTAGTAAAGGAAAAATTAAAAGAAATATGTTCTAAAAATATATTAGATATAGAAAAATGGAATTTAGAAGAACATGTTATAAAAATGAAAATAATTTATTCTATGTTAGAATCATATTATCAGGATGATTTAATGCTTATAACAGATAAACACGCAGAACTTATATACGAATTAATTATTTCAGATAAATCTAATATAATTATGCATTTACCTAATAATGTAATAGCAGTTAAATCATATAACACATTTTATCTTACTCAAAAAGAAGAAAAAAAAGAAGATTATGAAATAGAGATAATAGATTATGTAAATTTACCTAATGGACATAATATTGAAGTGATTGAAAGTACTAAAGAAAATGGTAATGATATATGCAGGCTATCTTACAAAGATGTTACTTTACCACTATATGTTAGAAATAGAAAAAGAGGAGATAGAATAAATATAAAAGGTATGTTAGGAAGTAAAAAAATAAAAGATATTTTTATAGATGAAAAAATAGATATATTAGAAAGAGATTTATATCCAGTAGTAGTAGATGCAAAAGAAAATATAGTTTGGCTTCCAGGATTAAAAAAATCTAAATTTAATAAGTCAAAAGAAGAAAAATGTGATATAATACTTAAGTATTATTAAGAAAGGAGATATTAATGAATAAAAAAAGTGTTCAAAAAGGTTTAATCCCCTATTTATTCATATTTATTTTTATAGTTGTAGTTATGTTTGTATTTGATTTTTTAAATCAAAAAGTTAACATACTTACATATGATGAATTTATGAAAGATGCTGCTAAAGGAGAAGTAGAAGAAGTTGTAATAACTCCAAGAAGCAGAGCGCAAGTATATGAAATAACAGGTACAATGTCTGATTATGAAGAAAATGAATCATTTTTCTTAAGAGTTCCACTTTCAAATGAAGTAATGGCTAAACTTTTAGAAGTTGGAGAAGAAAAAGAATTCAAAATAAAAACTGTAGCTGATCCAGAGTCTAGTACATTCTTATTATTTTTAGTAAATGTACTTCCTATGGTAATAATACTAGGTGCTGGTTTCTTCTTTATTTCTAGACAAATGGGTAGTGCTAATAAGTCTATGGACTTTGGAAAAAGTAGAGCAAGACTTAATGAAGATGCAAGAAAAGTTACATTTAAAGATGTAGCTGGACTTGAAGAAGAAAAAGAAGAAGTTAGTGAGCTTATAGATTTCTTAAAAAATCCTAAGAAATTCCAAAGATTAGGTGCTAGAATACCTAAAGGAGTACTATTAGTAGGTCCTCCAGGAACTGGTAAAACTTTACTAGCTAGATCAGTAGCTGGTGAAGCAAGTGTACCATTTTATTATATAAGTGGTTCAGAATTTGTTGAACTATTCGTAGGTGTAGGTGCCTCAAGAGTTCGTGATATGTTTAAACAAGCAAAACAAAATGCACCATGTTTAATATTTATTGATGAAATAGATGCAGTTGGTAGACAAAGAGGTGCTGGACTTGGTGGCGGACATGATGAAAGAGAACAAACTTTAAACCAATTACTTACAGAAATGGATGGTTTTGGTGCTAACGAAGGAATAATAATTATTGCTGCTACAAATAGACCAGATGTACTAGATCCAGCACTACTTAGACCAGGTAGATTTGATAGACAAGTAACAGTTAATTTACCAGATATTAAAGGTAGAGAAGAAATACTTGAAGTACATGCAAGAAATAAAATATTTGCTAAAGGAATAACTTTATCAAATATTGCAAAAAGAACTGTAGGATTTAGTGGTGCTGATTTAGAGAATTTACTTAATGAAGCAGCGTTACTTGCAGTGAGACGTAATAAACCATTTATTACAATGTCTGAAATAGATGAAGCTCATGATAGAGTTCTTATGGGACCAGCTAAAAAAAGCCATAAATATACAGAACATGAAAGAAAAGTTGTTGCTTATCATGAAGCAGGTCACGCAGTATTAGGACTTTGTTTAGATGGTGCTAATGAGGTTCAAAAAATAACTATAGTACCAAGAGGTTCTGCTGGAGGATATAACTTAATGCTTCCAAAAGAAGAAACTTATTTATCAACTAAAAAAGAACTTTTAGAAAGTATAAGTGGATTACTTGCAGGACGTGTTGCTGAAGAAATAGTATTTAAAGAAATAACTACTGGAGCACATAATGACTTTGAAAAAGCTACTAAAATAGCGCGTGCTATGGTAACCGAATATGGTATGAGTTCTTTAGGACCTGTACAATTCGAACATCAAGAATCAAGTGTATTCTTAGGAAGAGACTATAATAAAACTCGTAATTTTTCATCTCAAGTTGCATTTGAAATAGATGAAGAAATGAGAAAAATAATTGGTGACTGTTATAAAGTAACTGAAAAAACAATTAAAGAAAATAGAAATTTATTAGATTTAATTGCTAATGCTTTATTAGAACATGAAACACTTACTAAAGAACAAATTGATTATTTAGTAAAAAATGGTGAAATGCCAAAAGAAGAAATAGAAGAAGAAAGCAATTTAAAAGAAATGAGTTATGAAGACTTAACAGTTGCTGAACTTCGTGAAATAGCAAAAGAAATGAAAATAGAAGGATATTCTAAATTAAATAAAGAAGAACTTATAAAAAAACTAGAAGAAGCTGATAAATAAGCTTCTTTTATTATATATTAAAATATGTTAAAATAACTGTAGGTGATTTTATGAAAATTAGTAATGAATGGAAAGACTATAAAATAATAGATGCAGGTGGTGGAGAAAAATTAGAATCATGGAAAGGTGTTATACTTAGAAGACCAGACCCTCAAGCAATATGGAACGCAACTTATGATGAAAAATGGAAAAACGTAGATGGTCATTATATAAGAAGCAATAAAGGTGGCGGATATTGGAACTTTTATACTAAGTTAAAAGATTCTTGGACTATAGATTATAAAGATTTAACTTTTAAAGTATCTCCAACTAATTTTAAACATACAGGTTTATTTCCAGAACAAGCTGTAAATTGGGATTTTATGATGAATAAAATCAGAAATTCTGGTAGAGAAATAAAAGTTTTAAATTTATTTGCTTATACAGGCGCTGCTACTATGGCATGTTCTAAAGCGGGAGCCGTAGAAGTTGTTCATGTTGACGCTTCTAAAGGAATGACTGAATGGGCTAAAGAGAATATGCATTTGTCACATTTAGAAAATAATAAAATAAGATTTATAGTTGATGATTGCCTTAAATTTGTACAAAGAGAATTTAGAAGAGGACATAAATACGATGCGATTATAATGGATCCTCCTAGTTATGGAAGAGGACCTAATGGAGAAGTTTGGAAATTTGAACAAAATATTTACAATTTAATTACAGAATGTATTAAGATATTAAGTGATAATCCTTTATTCTTCACAATTAACTCTTATACAACAGGAATTTCTAGTATAGTCCTTGAGAACATTTTGAAGACAACATTACTTAAAAAGTACCCAAATGGCAAGATAACAGCCGGTGAAGTAGCACTTCCAATAGAAAAAGATAATATGCTACTTCCTTGTGGTATATATGGAAGATGGGAACAATGAATATAATATATGAAGATAATCATATTATAGTTGTTGAAAAAAAGCCTAATATTCCTGTACAAGAAGATATTAGCAAAGATAAAGATATGATTACAATTATCAAAGAATATTTAAAAGAAAAGTATAACAAAGAAGGTAATGTTTATTTAGGTTTAGTTCATAGATTGGATAGACCAGTAGGCGGAATAATGGTATTTGCTAAAACAAGTAAAGCGGCATCAAGACTATCTAATGAGATAAGAGAAAAAAAATTAAAAAAAATATATTATGCAGTAATAGATGGTAAATTAGAACCTAAAGAAGGAATATTCAAAGATAGACTTCTAAAAGACAAAAAAAATAATATAGTTAAAGTTGATAAAAATGGGAAAGAAGCTACCTTATATTATAAAGTTTTAAAATATAAAGAAGGTAAAAGTTTAGTCGAAATAAAATTAGAAACAGGAAGATCGCATCAAATAAGAGTTCAATTTTCAGATAGAGGATTACCTCTAGTAGGAGACCAAAAATATAATAAAAATACTAAAAAAGGTATACAAATTGCACTTTTTTCTAAAACAATAGGTTTTATACACCCGATAAAAAAAGAATATATGGAATTTAGCCTTGATTTGCCTAGTAGATATCCATTTAATATATTTACATAATAACGAGTATATTTATGAAAAAATCGTAAATTACTTTTTTTTTTTTTATTTTTAGGTTATACTATATATAGAATAAAGGGGTAGATAATATGATACTTAGAAAACCATATGCGTTTTTAATTAAGAATTTCAAGCTAATCCATTTAATATTTAGTGCTATTTTATGTTATATTGTTTTTAAAATATATAACATATCTTTATTTTTTAATGAATACATTGATTCACCAGTATCACTATTGACTCCTGAATTTGTCAAAGAAACTATTCCTATAGTTATAATTTTCTTACTATTTTTATTAATTATTGGTTATACAATTATACTTTTATTAATGAGATATAAGAAAAAACCTATAACTTTTTACTTTATAAGTATATTGATCTGCTTTGTTTCAATTATTTTATATTATTATGTAACAAATACTTTTATTTCTCTTGAAATAAATTTAATAGATGTGCGTACTTTAAAATTAAATCAAGATTTAATTAATACAATGTTAATTCTTCAAAGTGTTTGTACTGTTATAAATATAATTAGAGGAATAGGATTTAATTTCAAAAAATTTGATTTTTCAAAAGATCTAGAAGATTTAGATATTAAAGCAAATGATAATGAAGAATTTGAATTTAATGTAGAATTTGAGGAAGGTAAATTTAAAAGAAATTTAAATAAATTTAAAAGAAATCTTAAATATGTTATTATTGAAAATAAATTGTTAATAACTATATCAAGCATTGCTTTATTTATAATAATTTTTGGTTTAATTATTTTCAATATAAAAGTAGTTAATAAAGTTTATAAACTAGGTGAAAATGTTGAAATTGGTAATTTTTCTGTAACATTTAATAGTAGTTTATATACCAATAAAGATATTTATGGAAACGAAAACAAATTAAAAACTTATGTGTTAATAAATTTTCGTATTAATAATATGTTTGGAGAAGAAGAATATTTGGAACCTACTTTTTTACCATTAGAAATAAATGGTCAAAAATTTTACCATAATAAAAATTATATTAATAGATTTTATGATTTAGGGGTAGGTTATAATAAAGAAAAAATAAATAATAATCCTGTAGAATATATGTTAATTTATGAGGTACCTAATAGTTTTATAAATTATAATATGTATATTGTTTATAAAAAAGATGGTATAAAGGAGACAAAGATAAAAGTAAATCCTGAAAAAGTAGAAGGAGAAACAGAAATTAAAGAGGTAAACTTAGGTACTTCAATAGACTTAAGTAAAACAATATTAAAAAGTGGTACTTTGAAAATCAACTCATATCAAGTAAATACAATATTTAAAAATAATTATAATTATTGTATTAAAGAAAATGATTGTGTATTATCAAGTGAATATGTATATCCATCTTTCTCTGGAAATTTAGATAAAGCTTTACTTAAAATAGAAGCTAGTTTCTTAGATAGTAAAAATAAAAAAATAAATAATTTTGTTAGCTTACTTGATAATTATGGAGTTATTTATTATAGTATAAATAATTCAGTAAATAGTATAGATAACTTTAATTATGTTATTCCAAATGATACTAATCAAAAAGATGTCTATTATATAGAAGCGAACCGAGATATAGTAAATGCTAACAGGATATGGATAGAATTTAATATAAGGGAAAAAATTTACAAATATTATTTAAAATAGGAGGAGAATATGAAAAAGAAATTAATTATTTTACTATGTTTGTTATTTATTTTTCCTAATGCTGTAAGTGCATCTTGCACAGATCAGGAAATAGTGAAAATGAATAAACTTGCAAGTAATGTAAAATTTACACCAATATTTGATGAAAATACTGAAAAATATAATTTAATAATTTCTAATTTATCTCCTTTATTATATTTTAAAGATTTACGAAGTGGAAATGTATATTATTATTCTTCAAGTGAAATCATATTGTATGGATATAATCCAAATGAAAGTTATAGATTTAAATTTTATTCAAATTTACCAGCTTGCTCTGGAAGTAATGTATTATCTAAATATTTTACGTTTCCAGGATATAATAAATGGTATAAAGATCCCATTTGTAATGGTTTAGAAGAACAAAAATTTTGTCAAAAATGGACAAAATATAATTATAGTGCGGAAGAGATAGTTAAATTAGTAGAAGATTATAAAAATAGCCTTAAAGATAATGAAGAAAATAATAAAAAAGAAGAACAATTAGGGTTTTATGATAAATTATTTAGATTCTATTTAAATTATTATTATATAATATTGCCATTATTTATAATTAGTCTAATTTCCTTTATTATTTGGAAAAGAAAAAAAGAAAGTTCATTGTTTTAAAGTTATAGTGAAAAAAATGAAAAAAAATGGTATAATGTGTTATAATAGTGTAAAGGTATTAGACTAATGGTTATAATTGGGAGGTGAACCATTTGAAAAATTACTTTAAAATTGTATTTGTAATGTTAATTACATTTTGTGCTTTTAATATTGAAATAGTAAAAGCAGATTATAATGGAACCGGAGGAGGATCTGTTCCAGGTGTAGGTACATGTAGTCCCAGATTTAAATATCCATGTACGTGGGATAATACACATTTTACTGCTGTACAAATAGAGCTAATTTACTATGATGGAACTAATTGGAATAAGATTGGTAACCCTGTATATATAGTTAATAGTACTAAATATAAAGATTTACTTGAAAAAAGTGGTAATAAGGTAATTTATAATTTAAATATAAATACCTGTAAAAAAGATAAAGCTGGACCATATGAACCATGTTATTATGATGATGCATGGTTAAAAGAGTATTATACAGGAAAAGATGGAAAAGAACACTCACTTGAGCTATTAGATGATATGGGTGTAAATCCTGCCTCTTTAACTTTACCATCTGATTCTAAAATAAATTATAATAGTCAAGGTTATAGGTTTTTGATTGAGCCAATATGGCAGTTTGCTTTACCAAAAACAGGTGCGCTTAAACTTATGACCATAAAAGAAGTATTTAGAAAGTATGGTGGTACTTCAAACCCAGATCGATGGGCAAATCAAAGTACATTATTAAGTACAGATTTAGATGATATAGGAATTACTGCACATCAAAAAAATCAAACAAATGATGTTAGTTTAATAGCAGATCAAAGACATGGTTATGGTTATAATATTATAAACCCACCAGAGAAAATTTTTAATAGTTGTTACAAATTTGTTACAAAAGCAAATCCAGGACAACTTAAATGTACAAATACTAACAAAGGAAACAAAATAAATTTTTACGAGACTTTTGAAAAGACAGACTGTGATTCTGGGGAAAAAGTAGAAAATGCTAGTCAATATGGAAGATTAGTTAAACAAGTAAATTCTGATTGTAAAATATATTGTAGAGAAACTGTAGAGATGGAACTTCCAGGTAATGTTCTTCCAGCTGTAAATGTAGGTAGATATTTTATATGGCCATCATTTGGAACTTCAATAAATGATAAACATCAGTTAAATATAGTTGGTAGAAGGTTATGTACAAAAGTTGGTAATTCTTGTGGAGGATATACTCCTAATATAGATGAATTATATGATAATTTTGAAACAAATATTAAAATAAAATATAATGACAAAGAATACAAATTTGATAGTGAAACACTAGATATTAAAAGTTCTACAGGTCATGTATATACTAAAGACGAATATTACAATCTAACAGGATACAAATATGATGAAGATCTAATTGCTGAAAGAAAAGTGTCATTAAAATTACCAGATGAATTATATAGATATTACAATACATCAACTAAAAAATATTCTAGTAAGAAAACTGGAAATGATGAAGATATAATAACATACAATAACGGAATTTTACCTGTATCACTAAATGAAACTATTACTGGTAAAAAAACAATGCAATTATATGATTTTAAAATTGGTTCAAAAGGAATATTTAATTCTGTAGCAAATGATGCTTTATCAGATTATGTATGTAATTACGAAGTAACCAATGATAAACCAGCTCCATGTATTTGTCCACCTGGAACAGAACATGCAGGAGAAGATTTATGGTGTAAAGTAGCAAATAGTGGCGGAGAAAATTGTCCAACAGAAATTGAAAAATATTGTAATGATGTAACATTAGATCCAACTGATTTAATATGTGAAGATAAACCTAAATATTGTCCTGAACCTTATCAACATATAAGTGTTGAAAAATGTGTTAATGCAGGAAATACATATCAAAGTTGTGTTGATAAATATTGTACTGGAAATCCTCCAGAATATGAGTGCCCAAGAAATAAAGATGATGGTACTACAGAATGGATGGATATTACAGGATGTGTTGAAGAAATGATTGCAAAAGGTTTTTCTGAATCACAAGCTATAAATTATTGTAAAGATATTGTTTGCCCATCTGGAGAAAATCCAGAAGGGGGAAATTTAAATATCATATATAGAACTATTTCACTTAGAAATCCATTTCCTAGTAAAGATTTAAAAGCAGGAATTACAGGATTTAACTTAGATGTAAATGGTAGATATCCGGGTGCAAATTGGAATAGTAGAGATTTAGTAAAAGCTAAAATATTGAATAACAGAGGTTTAAGTAATCCACAGGATGTATATAGTAAGAAAGAGCCATTATATAAAATTGTCTTAACACCAGCAAATACTAGAGCAATTATAAACTATAATCGTTCAAGATTAAAATATGGTGGATATCAAGATTTTAATTTAAAATGCTATGGAAAAAATATCAATGGTCAAAAAGATGGTTCAGAATGTTTAAGTGAATTTTTAAAAGACCCTTCAGGTGCTTACGGTGTTGATAAAAATGCTAGTGCATGTTATCAAAAAACAGGAAGTGAATTTGAAGGATGCCGTTATTAGAAAGGAGAGTTTAAATGAAAGAGTCGTTTTGGGGAATACTAATAATAACAATAGGTGTTACCGCAATTGCATTTATATTCTTTTTTCAAACTCTTACTAATACAAGTGAACAGAATTATACATTGGTTAGAGAAGTAACAGAAGCAGCTATGTATGATGCAGTAGATTTAAATGCATATAGACAAAGTGGTGTTATTAAAATTAATCGAGAAAAATTCGTAGAGAATTTTGTAAGAAGATTTGCTGAAAGTGCTTCTTTAAGTAATACATATGAAATTAGTATTTATGATGTAAATGAGACACCACCTAAAGTTAGTTTAGAGGTGAGAACAAAAGTTAAATCAAATGTTTCTAAAGAACAGGGAAAAGAAGTAGTAGAGGTTCAATTATCAAATAAATTAGATGCAATTTTAGAAACACCATATTAATAAAGATAAAAAGGAGAGGATTATATGAAAAATTTACAAATGTCTTTAAAAAGGTTATTTAAAAATAAAAATACAGTTACAATTTTAGGAGTAGTAGCAATAGTTGCTGTACTGTTCATTGGTTATAAAATTCAAGTAAATAATGCAATTGAACCTGTTCCAAATATTCCCGTAGCAGCTGAGACTATTCAACCAAGAACAAAAATTACAGATGATTTAATAACATATATAGATATGGCTAGCAAAGCAGTGCCTAATAATGTATATACAACAGCTGCAGCAGTAGTTGGAAAGTATAGTAATTATAATACAATTATACCAAAAGGAAGTATGTTTTATCGTGAAGCAGTTATAACAGAAGATGATTTACCAGATGCAGCTTTTGTTGATATTCCAGAAGGTAAAGTACCATATAATTTCCCAGTAACTTTAGATTCTACTTATGGAAATTCAATATTCCCAGGAAATTATATAGACTTATATATGAAAGCTGAAAATGATGCTGGACAAATTATGGTTGGTAAATTACTTGAAAATGTAAAAGTATTAGCCGTAAAGGATGCAGAAGGAAAACATGTTTTTGAAAATACTACTGAAAGTAGAATACCTGCGTTCTTAATATTCGCATTAGATCAAAATATGAATATTTTACTTAGAAAAGCAAGCTATTTATCAAGCTATTCAGTGGAATTATTTCCAGTTCCACACGGAACAAGTTTAGATGCTGAAGAAGAAGAAAATGCAACAATAGTAAGTTCACAAACATTACAAGACTTTATAAATGCTAAAACAGTACCTAATGATGAAATAAAAGCAGAAGAAGAAATGCAAAAAGATAATTTATTAAATAATAATTCAGTAGAAAAGGTAAATTAAGCTTTATGAATGATGGAATGTTTGCCCAAATAGATTTTGGGGCATTAAAACCATATTTAGAAAATGATGATGTAACCGATATTTCATATAGTAATGGTGGACAAGTTTGGATTAAAACACTATCAAGAGGCTTATATAGAATAGAAGATGAAAAAATAAACAATTCATTCATGGAAAAATTAGCTTTTCAATGTTCAAATGTTATGGGGAAGGCATTCAATATGGCTCAGCCATTTTTGGATGCCGAAGGTGATGAACTTCGTCTTAATTTTGTTCATGAATCTATTGCACGTAATGGTATAGCAGTTGTTATACGTAAAACACCAGCAAAAATAAGACTAGAAAAAGATAAACTTTTAGCAGATAAATATATTGATCTTGATATACATGATTTTTTGATATATTGTGTACAAGGACATTGTAATATAATTGCCTGTGGTGAAACTGGTTCAGGAAAAACAGAATTTATAAAATATTTAGCTGCTCATACAAAAGAAAATGAAAAAATAATAACTATAGAAGATACTCTTGAACTTCATTTAGATAAAATTTTTCCACATAGAGATATAGTTACAATGAAAACTAATAATATAGCATCATATTCTGAGGTTTTAGTAACATGTATGAGACAAAATCCTAAATGGATTTTACTTTCGGAAGTTCGTAGTGCTGAGGCAGTTTTAGCAGTTAGAAACTCAATTTCATCAGGTCACTATATTTTATCAACTATTCATGCTGATAAGGCTGCTTCTATACCTAATCGTATGTATAGTTTGTTGGAGACAAATCAAGAAATAGACCAGTTTTTAAAATCAATTTATAGATATGTTCAATTAGGTGTATATATAAGAGGATATCAAGATAAAGAGACAAAAAGATTTAGAAGAGAAATAGCAGAAGTAACAGAATTTTATGTTACAGAAGATAACAAAGCTGAGTATAATGTCATTTATAGAAAGACAACAACAGGGCATGTCACAAGAAAAAAACCATCTAAATATTTAATAGATTATTTAGATGCACAAGGTGTTGTTTTGCCAGAAAATCTTATTAATGAATCAGAAACAAAAGTATCTTCTGTTGCACAAGAAGTTAATTTACAAAAAGATAATCCTGTAATTAATAATATTTTCTTGAATAACGATTTAGCTACTTCAAATAATCAAAATAATAGTAGTTTAAATATTCAAACACAAAGTAGACAATCAATTCCTGCTAATAACTTATACAATAATCAAAATATTCAAGTACAAAATAAACAACCAATCCCTATGAATAATTTATACAATAATCAAGATTTAGAAAAAAAACAGAATATACCGACAAATCAAGAAAATATAGGAGTTAATAATAATCAAATTTTTAATAAAGTGAATAATACCAATATTTCAATGTACAATGATAGTAGTGATAAATATTAAAGATAAGAGGTGATGTTATGTTAGATTTTATAGTGTTATTGTTAATAATTTTGATAATTATCTTTATATGGGCATCAAGAAGTAGTAAAGGTGAAAGTGTATATAAGTATGTTTCTGGAAAAACATCATTTTTATACGAAAAATATATGCCTTATTCATATAAAGAAATAAGGAAAAAAGTAAAAGAACTAGGACAGGAATATACGAAAAAACAATATACAATTCAAATTTGTGTATTTTCTATAGGTGCTTTTATCATAACTTATCTATATTTTTATAATCTTATTATTTCTATTGTTTATATGTTTATATCTATTCTTGTAATTCCATATTTAACTTATCTTAGATGTAAAAGAATTTATAGTGAATATATATTTGAGCAAATACAAATATATACTACTAATACTATAATGGAATTTGCTACTACTCAATCATTTGTAAAATCTCTAGAAGGAGTTTATGAGTCAGGTGTTTTGGAAGATCCTGTACGTAGTGATGTAAAAGTTATGATTGATTTAGCATATGAAAATGGATCTATTGATGAATCAATTTCTTATATGAATAATAAATATGACTTTTATATTGTAAAAAATATGCATCAATTATTTACTCAAATTACTAATGAGGGTTCAAGGGATGCAGGAGAAGCCCTTGAAAATATGTCACAAGATATAGATATGCTTGTTGAAAATGTATATCGTGATAGAGTAGATAGAGCTACTTTCCATAAAAAATTCTTACAATTTGGTATAGTATTGTATTTAATGGTTATGTTAGTTCAATTTTTACTTGGAGTAGATACATATATAAATATGTTAAAAAGTTGGTATATACAAGTTATATTACACCTAATCATAATTATTAATACTGGATTTTTATTAAATGGTGAAAAATATTATAATGAGAATGTAGGTGCTGAATAATGGAATTTATAGTAATATTAGTAATTACACTTTTCATATTAATTTACAATAAAAATATAGATGCTAAAAAATTTATTCAAGATGTTGAACCATTATTTAAATTTTTAATGGAAGACGATTATAAATTTTTGTTTAGTTTAAAATATGGTGAATCAAAAGATATAAATGTTAGTTTTAATAAGAGAATAACTAATGGGTTATTGGCAATAGTTGTATCTTTATTTGTATTTTCAATGTCAAATTTAAATTTTATTACTGTTTTAGTTGCTATAATAATTGGATTTGTTGTATTTAAGTTAGAATATATGGATTTACAATCTTTTTATAAGAAAAATTTACATACAATAAATCAAATGTTACCTTATTATTTAAAGAGTCTAGAGATTTTAGTACAGCATTATACAGTTCCAGTTGCTATAAATCGTTCTATAGCAACTGCTCCAAAAATTTTTGTTCCAGGATTAAAAAAATTAATCGCAAAAATAGAAGCAGGTGACTCATCTGTTGATCCATATATGGATTTTGCTAAAGAATATCCAGTACGTGATTCAATGCGTATGATGCGTTTATTATATCGTTTAGGTTTAGGATCACAAGAAAATAAACAAGAGCAATTGATGATGTTTGCTAGAACTGTTTCATCACTACAAAATAAAGCTCGTGAACAAAAATATAAGGAGAGATTAGAAAAAATGGAAAATAAAACAATGATGATGTTATGTACAACAGGTTGTGGAATTCTAGTCCTTTTATTAATCTCTATGATGTCAATGATGCAATTATAAGGAGTTATAATGAAACAGAGTATAGGTACTACATTTTTGTTAAATTTTATAATTATATTTTTAATTTTAACATTTGTGTTTATAGCAGCAATAATGAATTATATGAGAGCATTTAAAGTTAATAGTGGTATAGAAAATGCGATTGAAAACCATGAAGGATATAATGATTTGGCATATAAAGAGATAAACAATTTTTTAACAACTTTTGGTTACAGAATTGATAATAATGGAGCATCTAAATGTAAAACTACAAGGACTCATACTACAAAAGATGGAAAAACTGAAACAGGTAGACTTATGACAAAAGCATATAGTAGTAATGGAAATCAAAATTTTAGATACTGCATATATGAATTTCCAAAAGACAAAGATAATTATTTTACATATGGAGTTGTTACATACATTTATATGGATATTCCAATGTTTAACCAGTATTTAGCAATTCCTGTTTATTCAGAAACAGAAAGAATATATAAATTTAGAACTTAGTAGGTGATTTCATGAGAGAAGCAATTGGGCAAACATTTATTGTTAATCTTATAATAATATTTGTAATTATATTTTTGGTATTGTTTGCTGGATCAATAAATTATACTAAAGCATATAAAGTCAAAAATAGGATAATAAGTATAATTGAAGAAAATAATGGATATACTTTAGAAGCGCAAAAGCAAATAAATACATTTTTAGGAGAAACTGGATATAGAATATCAAACAAAGGATGTTCTAATAATGATTATCATTATAAAAAGGATGCTTATTCGATTGGAAGTAATCACAATACTAATTGGAAGGCAGTTTCAACTAATAGCGATTACAAATACTGTATAGAAGAAGTCACTACTAAAAATGGTGATATTGAGCAAAAATTTTATGGTGTAACAGCTTATATGTATTTTGAAATACCTATTATTTCATCTTTGTTAGAACTTCCCGTTTATGGTGAAACAAAAACAATGGGAATATTAGGAAATTAATAAAATTATTGAATTTAATTAAGTAAATTAAGTAGTAAGAAGTTTAAAACTCCAATTCAATATTAGATTGAATTGGGGTTTTATATTTTATTTATTAATAATGTAATAAATATTTTTTAAATAATTTATCAAATTACCTATTATTAACTATATAACATAATATTTTTTGTTTAGTAATTTTTATTGTATACATATAATTATATAGGTGATAATATGTTAAAGTATAAAACATTTATGTTTTTATTATTTACATTATTCTTTATGTCTTTTTATACAGTAACTGGAAGAGAAAATAACCTACCATTAATTGGAAAAGTTATATATATTGATCCGGGACATGGGGGAAGAGATCCAGGAGCAATGTATAAAAATATAATGGAAAAAGATATTAATCTTTCTATAAGTAAAAAACTAAAGAATAATTTGGAAAATCTAGGTGCTATAGTGTATATGACCAGATATGATGATTATGATTTATCTGTAAAATATACAAATAGTAAAAAAAGAAGCGATTTAGCAAAAAGAATTGAAATAATAAATAATTCTGATACTGATATGTATATATCTATTCATTTAAATGCTGAAAATAGTGAAAACTGGAGAGGTGCTCAAATATTTTATGATGATATAAATCCTGAAAATAAAAAATTAGCTGATTATATTTATAAAGAGTTTAAAAATAATTTTAGTACGACAAGGGAAGTAAAAGAACTTACAAATATATACTTGCATAGAAAAGTTGAAAAATTAGGAATTCTTGTAGAAGCTGGTTTTCTATCTAACGCAAACGATAGATACCTATTAAAACAAAATAATCATCAGCAGACACTAGCAAACATTATAACAGAAGGAATACTTAAATATTATAAATTATCATAATAGTAAAATCACACAAAAATCACATAAAAATTCCATATTTTTTTCATATTATTTGTGATATAATTATTGTGGTGAGAGTATGAGAACAAAGATTTTTAAAACATTAGATGAACAAATAGATATTCTAAAAGAAAAAGGCCTTACTATAAATGATTATGAAAAAACAAAAGAGCTTCTTTTTAGGGAAAACTACTTTTTTATAAGTGGTTATAGACACTTATTTATGAAAGCAAATAAAGATAAAATTTTTATAGAGGGAACTACTTTTGAAGAACTATATGCAACATTTTGTTTTGATAGATATTTAAGAAATATAATGTTTAAACATATACTTATAATCGAAAATAATATAAAATCAATAATCAGTTATCAAATGTCAAAAAAGTATGGACATAAAGACAAAGATTATTTAAATCCACAGAATTTTACTCAAGATACTCTTAGAGTAAGGCAAGTACACGATGTACTTAATAAAATGAGAAGACAAATTAGAACTAATGGATTACAACATACTGCAACAATGCACTACATAAACAATTATGGTTATATACCAATGTGGATTCTTGTAAAAGTATTATCTTTTGGTATTATTTCTGAATTTTATAATATACTAAAAGAAGAAGATAAAGAAATTATAAGTAAATTTTATAAGATAGATCCAGAATCATTATCTGTATATTTATCAATACTATCTAACTTTAGAAACTTATGTGCTCATGAAGAAATTTTATATGATCATAGAACACAAAAAGTAATACCAGATACAAGATATCATAAAATTTTAAATATTGATAAAAGAGAAGATGAATATATATATGGAAAAAATGATTTGTTTGCAGTGCTTATTATAATGAAACAAATGCTTACAGAAGAACAATTTTCTGATTTAATTGGGGAAATAAGCTATGAAATAGATAAATTAGATGGAAAAGTAGATACTGTTCCACTCATAAGTATATTAAATAGGATTGGATTTCCTGAAAATTGGCGAGATATAGAAAATATTGATTAAGGAGGAATAAATGAAAGAAAATAAACAAAAAATAATATATGTAACTTTTATCATTTTAGCATTTTTTATAGGAATATCAGGAACAGTAATGGTATTTCATTATTTTCCACTAACTGAAGAAACAAATGGTACTGCAGAAAATATAACAATAAAAGAAGAAAATACAATTAAAAGTGCAGTTGATAAAGTTTATGATGCTGTTGTTTTAGTAAAAGCATATAAAAGAGGACAGCTTATTAGTACTGGTACAGGATTTGTTTATAAAAAAGATGATACAAGTGGATATTTAATAACAAATCATCATGTAGTGGCAGATTCCGACGAAGTAAAAATAAAAAATAACGCTGGAACAGAAGTTACAGCTAAATTATTAGGTAGTGATGAATACTCTGATATTGCTGTATTATCGATAGACAAAGACGCTGTAATGAGTATAGCATCAATAGGAAAGAGTAGTGATTCCGAAATTGGTGATACTATTTTTACAGTAGGATCACCACTTGGTGAAGAATATATGGGAACAGTTACTAAAGGAATAATATCAGGTAAAGATAGAACTATAGAAGTAGAAGATTCAGGACTTATGGAAGTAATTCAAATAGATGCCGCAA
Source organism: uncultured Bacilli bacterium (assembly GCA_944371445.1). Classification (GTDB taxonomy): domain Bacteria; phylum Bacillota_I; class Bacilli_A; order RF39; family UBA660; genus RUG12867. The sequence continues at coordinate 6,601 of CALVXR010000094.1, read as the reverse complement.
TAAATCCTGGAAATAGTGGTGGACCACTTGTTAATATAAATGGTGAAGTAATAGGTGTTAATTCCGTTAAACTTGTGAAAGATGAAGTGGAGGGAATGGGATTTGCAATACCTATTGAACTTGCAATGACAACAGTTGAAAAGCTAGAAAAAGGAGAAGCTATTAAAAGACCACTTGTCGGTATAGAAATGACAGATGTACAAAATACATATTTACTTTATAAAAGTGGTATTATGATAGATGATTCAATTGAAGAAGGTGTAGTTGTAGTTACAGTACAAGATGGTAGTCCAGCTAAAGATGCAGGATTTGAAAGTGGGGATGTAATTGTTGAATTTGGCGATGAAAAAGTAACATCTCTTGCAACATTTAGGCATGCACTATATCAATATTCAGTTGGAGATAAAGTAAAAGTAAAATATTTTAGAGGAAAAGACTTAAAAGAAACTACAATACATTTAACAAAAGAAGCATAAAAAGACAAAAATAAAAAAATTGTCTTTTTTTTTGCATTATTCATACCATTTTGATATACTATAAATAGTAGGTGGTAATATGAAAAAAATGTTTAAAATAGCTTTTATTATAATTATATTTTTTATAGTTGTTTTATCACTTACTTTTCTTTTTACATTTTTAATAAATAAAAAAAACGATGAAAAATATATTAAAAATAAAGAAGATATAAATAATAAAATCGAAAAAATAGAAGAAGAAATAAAAAAAGACGCTAAAGAAAATTATAACAATTATATAAAAACAAAAGAAAATACGGCTTTATATAAAAAAGAAAACAATGAATATATAGAAATAGGTACAATAGGTGAAAGTTTAGAATTTACATTGAAACCATATGATGATTCTACATATTATGAACTTGTAGAAATACCTTATTATATAAAATATAATAGTGCAGAAAAAATAGATAATTTAAGTTTTAAGAAAGTAAATTATGATAAATATATATCTTTTGGAGAAAAAATAACTCTAAATAAAATAAAACTTTATGATGAAAATGATAAACTAGTATTCGATATAGAAGGTACTATTACAAGTGATGTTTTGATGAAAGATGGTACTAAGAAATTTATTAGATACCATAATGGATTATATTACCCTAAAGAAGAAAATATAGAAAAAACAGAAAAAGTAAATAGTGATGTGTATGCTAAATCTATGCCCGTATTAAATTATCATTTCTTTTATGAAGACGGCGATAATAGGTGTAAGGAAATAATATGTTTAAAGAAGAGTACTTTTGAAAAACAAATAGAATATTTATCAAATAATGATTATTATACTGTTACAATAGATGAATTTTATAAATTTATAACAGGAAAAATAAGACTTCCAGAAAAAAGTGTTTTAATAACAGTAGATGATGGAGCACTTGGAACTGATACTATTTTACCTGAAATAATGGAAAAATATAATAAAAGAGCAACATTATTTTTAATAACAAGTTTCTTTGAGAGAGAAAAGTTTAATTCACCATATGTAGAGGTGCAGTCACATGGTCATGATTTACATAATCAGGGAGTTTGTTCTGGTGGCCAAGGTGGCGGAATAAAGTGCTTATCAAAAGATAAAATACAAGAAGATTTAAAAAAGTCTAAAGAAATTATAGGTGGAGATGTGATTGCATTTGCTTATCCATTTTATGAATATAATAATTATGCTATAGAAAATTTAAAAGAAGCAGGATTTAAATTAGCATTTATTGGGAAAAATCAAAGTGCTGTGGTAGGAAGTAATCCATATTTAATTCCAAGATATTCGATAGTTAGTACAACAACAATGAATGATTTTATAAGAAAAATAAAATAGGAGGGATTTATGTTAGAAGGAAAAGTTGCAATTATAACTGGCGCTACAAGAGGTATTGGGTATATGGTTGCAGAAAAATACTTAGAAAATAGTGCTAAAATAGCTATTTTTGGTAGTAAAAAAGAAAGTGTGGATAAAGCTTTAGGCACTTTAAAAGAAAAAGGAGAAGTAATAGGATTTTATCCTAATTTAAATGATCCAAATGAAATAAAAGAAACTTTTGCTAAAATAAAAGAAATATATGGAAAAATAGATATATTAGTAAATAATGCTGGTGTATCAGATAGAAAAAAATTAGAAGAATATACTTATGATGATTTTAAAAAAGTAATAGATATAAATTTAAATGCAGTATTTAATTGTTCTAAAGAAGTTTTACCTTACTTAAAAGAAAATGGTGGCGTAATTCTTAATACTAGCTCAGTAGTAAGTTTATATGGGCAGCCAAGTGGATGTGCTTATCCTGCAAGTAAATCAGCTTTAAATGGGCTTACAAAGTCATTAGCACGTGAACTTGGAAAATATAATATAAGAGTAAATGCAGTAGCTCCTGGAATAATAAAAACAGATATGGTAGAAAATCTTCCAAAAGAGATGATAGAACCTCTTATAAATAATATTCCTCTTAAACGTATTGGAACAAAAGAAGATGTAGCAAATGCATTTCTGTTTTTAGCATCTGATATGGCTAGTTATATTAGTGGTGCTATTTTATCAGTAGATGGTGCAGTAATAATATAAAGAGGTGTTAAATATGTGGTATAATAAAACAGCTGAAGAAACATTAGAAAAATTAAATACAAATTTAAATGGACTTACAAATGAAGAAGCGTTAAAAAGAATAGAAAAATACGGAAAAAATGTTTTACCAGAAAAAAAGAAAGCTAATTTCTTTTTGATATTATTAAAACAATTATTTGATCCAATTGTTATATTATTAATAATTACTGTTATTTTTTCGTTTATTATTGGAGAAGTAATAGATGCTATTGCAATCATCTTTATTATTGTAGTTGATTTAATAATGGGAACTGTACAAGAATTTAAAGCTGAAAGAACTGCTGAAAGTTTATCTAAGTTAGTAGAAGTAAAAGTACTAGTAAAGAGAAATGGAAAAGAAGTTTTACTTGATTCACATGAAATAACTATAGGTGATATTGTATATTTAAAATCAGGTGATAAGGTAAGTGCAGACCATAGAATAATTGAAAGTGAAAATCTTCAAATAGATGAAGCTGTGCTTACTGGAGAAAGTATACAAGAAAATAAAACTAATAAGGTTTTAGATATAAATACACCTTTAGGTGATAGAACAAATATGATTTATGCTGGAACTACAATAACAAGAGGAAGAGCAGTTGCAGTAGTTACTGATATTGGTTCTAATACTGAAATTGGTAAAATAGCAACTTCGGTACATGAAACAAAAGAAACTAAGTCTCCTCTTACAATTAGAATGGAAAAATTTTCTAAACAAATAAGTTTATTAGTTGTAATAATTGCTATTATTTTAACAATATTGCTATTTATTAAAAATGTTGATGGAAAAGAAATCTTTTTATCAGTAATAGCACTTTCAGTATCAGCAATGCCAGAAGGATTACCACTTGCTCTTACTATGGCACTTACTATAGCATCTAATAAGATGGCTAAAAAGAATGTTATTGTAAAAAAACTTAATTCAGTTGAAAGTTTAGGAAGCTGTACAGTAATTGCTACTGATAAAACTGGAACACTTACAGTTAATGAACAAACAGCCAAAAAAATAGTACTACCTGATGATGAAACTTATCTTGTAGATGGTATTGGATATAATATAGAAGGAACTATAAAAGGAAATGATATAGAAAAAGCAAAAGAAATAGCGCTATTAGGATTTGTAAATAATGAAAGTATAGTAAAAAAAGAAGAAAAAATTGAAACTATGGGGGATTCTATAGATATTGCATTTAAAATTTTAGGTTTAAAAGCTGGTATAAATGAAAGAGATGTTGAAGTTTTAAAATTAATTCCTTATGAATCTGAAAATAAATATTCTGCTGCTTTTTATAGAAGAAATAATGAGGTTCACTGTACTGTAAAAGGATCTCTTGAAAAGATTTTATTTTATTCAAATAAGATGAAGAGTAAAAATAAAATAGAAGATTTAGATATAGAGAAAATTAATATGCAAAATGAAAGTTTAGCTAAAGAAGGTTATAGAGTTATAGCACTTGCAGATACTGTTATCGAGGAAAAAGATGACTATAATGAGAGTGATATAAAGGATTTAACCTTTATAGGGTTAGTAGCTTTTATTGATCCAGTTAGAAAAGAAGTAAAAAAAGCAATAGAAGAATGTCAAACTGCTGGAATAAAAGTGTCAATGATTACAGGAGATCATCCACTTACTGCTTTTGCAATAGCAAAAGAACTTACTTTAGCAACTCACTATGAAGAAGTAACTATTGGTGAAGAAGTAGAATTGTTTTTGAAAAAAGGAAAAGAACAATTTGATAAATTTGTTAGTGAAAAGAAAATATTTACAAGAGTGACTCCACTTCAAAAATTAGAAATAGTTGAATCTTATAAAAGACAAGGAGAATTTATAGCAGTTACAGGTGACGGAGTAAATGATGCTCCAGCATTAAAAGCAGCTAACATAGGTGTTGCTATGGGAAGTGGTACTGATGTAGCTAAAGAGACTGCATCTATGATTATTTTGGATGATAATTTTAAATCTATAGTAGCTGGCATTAAAGAAGGTAGAAATGCTTATAGTAATATAAGAAAAGTAAGTTATATGTTATTATCGTGTGGTCTTGCTGAAGTATTGTTTTTTATGTTATCAATAGTATTTAATTTACCTATGCCTCTTGTTGCTATACAGTTATTGTGGCTTAATATAGTAACAGACGGACTTCAAGATTTTGCTTTATCTTTTGAAAAAGCAGAAAAAAATATTATGGAAGAAAAACCTAGAAGTGTAAAAGATTCAATCTTTAATAAAGAACTTTTACTTGAAGTTATGGTTGCGGGACTTACTATTGGATTAGTTGTATTCTTTGTATGGTATATTTGTATAAATGTACTTCATATAGATGAAAGTATTGCTAGAGGATATATTATGGCTCTAATGGTATTTATACAAAATATGCATGTACTTAATTGTAAGAGTGAAAAAGAATCTATATTTAAAATTAACTTATTTGAAAATCCACTTATCATATTCAGTATAGTGTCTGCTATAGTATTACAAGTAATTGTAATGGAAGTTGAAACTTTAAGTGTGTTTTTAAAAACTCATTCTGTTTCTATTGATAAATTATTATATTTATTTATGATATCTATAATAGTTTTAATTGTAATGGAATTCTATAAATATATTAAGAGAAAAAATGAAAAATTAAGTTAGATTATTAAATTAATTTAGTATGTCAATTTTTGCATACTAAATTTTTATTTTATAGCACTTTTATATAGAAAGCATACACTATTATTAGGAGGTTATTGTATGAATTATAATATTGTTATAGATGCTGGTCATGGTGGAGATGATGGGGGAGCAAGTGGTAACGGAATTGTAGAAAAAGATTTAACTCTTAAAATATCAAAACTTATGTATGATGAGTTTAAAAAATTAGGTATACCGGTTACTTTAGTTAGAGATAGTGATGAGACAGTTAGTCCTACTGAAAGAGTGAATAGAATATTAAAAGCTTATGGAGATAATAGTAATGTTATAGTTTTATCTAATCACATAAATGCAGGAGGTGGCGAAGGTCAAATTGTAACAAATAAATGTATAACAATTAAAGCCTAAATATAAAAAGAAATGAGGAAATGTTATGAATATTAGTTACACTAGAAAAGGTGATTCTTTATTACCTAATTTGATATTAGGAAATAAAGAACAATATAATATAAGAAAATATGGATTATTGAAATTAGATTATATTAAAAATAATAAGAAAAGTTTATATATTAAATTACTTATGAATGATGAATTAAATAAATATTTACATGAAATAGATGAATTAGTAGAAGATAAAGTAAATGAATTAATAAAGGTACTTGCTGAAAAAGAAAATATAAATGAAGAAATGAAAGGTAGTCAACAATTACTGTGGATAAAAAGTATGAATAATATAAAAAATAGAGCTGAAGAAATTATATTAAAGGAGTATATCTATGTGTGATATAACAGAAAAAGAATGGAATCAAAAATATCTACCTTTTTATAATAATTTCAGTAAGTATATGATTAATTATATTATTCCTGATGTAGTAGCATTTTATATAGCAAATAGCTATAGTAGAAAATGTTTATGTGATTCACCACTTTATAATCATATTAATTCTGCAAAAGATGTATTTAATATAAACTGTGATACAAAAAAATTAATATCTAAAATAGAAGAAATATTAAGAATAAAATATAATCTAAAAATAGTAAATAATAATCCATTAAGATTAAAAAGATATTATTAAATGAATAAACACTATCTGAAATATGGTAGTGTTTTTTGCTTATGTGAGTATATTTATTGTCTAGCCAGCACTGAATTTGTACTCCCGCACGAAATTCTTTTGTGGGAAATGTCCCAAACCCTATCTTTATTGTTAAAAAATATAAGTAAATTAAATCCAAAAATCAATTTTTGATGAATTATATGCTATTGCTTTAAAAAAACATAAATAAAAAACAAGTTTTTGATAAAAAGGCAAAATGCCCCTTTCCCCATATGAAGATACATGAGAATAAACTTGTTTATTATGTTCAACTGTATAATAT
>CALVXR010000093.1 GCA_944371445.1 uncultured Bacilli bacterium | reverse complement strand
CATCCGGAAAGTTAAATTTGTCAAAACTAACACCTTCACTTGCAAATACTGCATTTGGAATTTGTGTCTGTAATACAATAAGTAGCAAAAATATGCAGATACCAGTTAAAATAAATTTAGCTTTCTTGCTCATCATATCCCTCCTTTTATATTATTTACATCTTGATATTATCATATTGTTAACATAAATTTCAAGTTAATATGATGCTATACGTTTATAGTAAATATATCCAAATTATATACTTTTAGTAAAAAAGCAAAAGCGTATAATTTGGATTTAAATTTTATTATTCTAAATACTCATAAGAAATTCTGTAACTATATTTTATTTTGTCATTTCATCTATTTCTTTTGCTCTTTTTTTCTGTCTTTCTAGTGTAAGCCATGCAAAATATGATGACACAAATTCTCCATATTTAGTGGTATTTTCTATATTTTCACTTTCATAATTTAAATTTTTTTTATTTTTTTTACTCAAAAAATGCACCTCCTAATATATATTAGTTTGTGCATTTTTATTTAATATATTCGATTTTATAATTTTAAATGTGTATCACCATTTTATGCAAAAGTCCCCCAAATAGTCCTGTCACTAATCTGATAAAATTGCCTCTGCAACTCCATCTTCATTATTGTTTGCAACAACTTTATCTGCAATTTCTTTTATATATGGTGCACTATTTCCCATTGCTACACCAAAACCTGCATTTTCTATCATCATTTTGTCATTTACATTATCACCTATTGTCATTATTTCTTGTTTTTTTATATCTAATTCTTTTGCAAGCCATTCTATCGCATTCCATTTATCTACATCTTTACTAGTTATTTCAGTATAGTAGTATTCTAATGATACTTCCTCTGTTCCTGATTTTATTATTTTTCTTGACATATGTGCTACATCAAGTACATCTATATTTTTTATTGCTCTTAGTTTTCTTATTATACTATTAAAAATAATACTACTTGTATCACTTATTGTAAATTTTAAAATATTTTCGTTTTCTAAATTTTGTACATATTCATATATGTTTTCTACTAAATTTATTTTTGTTTTTTTGCTATCTGTCTTATTTGCATTTTCTTGATGATAGAACATTACATTGTTACTTAATGTTTTTGCTATAACCATATTTTCAGTATATACATTATAGTATATGCTGTTTTGCTCACATATATATATAATTTGTAGGGCTTTCTTTTTCTCAATAAATTTATCGTATATTATTTCTTCTTTTTGCAAATCATATATTAGAGAACCATTTCCACAAATTATATATTTATTATTTCCTATATCAATTGCAATATTTTTTACTGAATTTGTGGATCTTCCTGATGCTAAAACAATTTGTGATCCATTTTCTTGGGCTTGTTTTAGTGCTAATCTATTTTTTTTAGAAACTTGTCCATATGAATTAAGCAAAGTCCCATCTAAATCTATTGCTATTAATTTATACATTTATTTTCTCCTTTTAATAAATAATTTTATATTATTATTTCTTTTTCGAATATACATTATACCATTTAAATTTTTTATTACAATATTTTATCAAAAATTTCCAGTTTATTTTATTTTTTTTTGAGCATGATATGTAATGTAAAGGTGAGCAATACCTTTTCAAAGTACAAAAATAATTTATCACATTCTAGGAGGTGAATGATAGTGGCATATTCAAACAGCAATTCAAAAGTTGTTCCAGAAGCAAGAGAAGCTTTAGAAAAATTCAAATATGAAGTTGCTTCAGAAGTAGGTGTTAACTTAAAACAAGGTTATAATGGAGATTTATCTTCAAGAGATGCGGGAAGAATAGGTGGACAAATGGTTAGAAAGTTAATTCAACAAGCTGAAAACCAAATGAAATAGTTTTTGCGTAGAACATTTTAGTAAAAAATATTAGTTTATTATTTTATTAGTATACTTATATATTTTACTAACTCACGTAAAAAAGCAACCCTTTTAGATTTTAAATTTAAAAAGGTTGCTTTTTTTTTATCCTTCTGGCTCTACTAATCCAAAGTTTTTATTATCTTTTAATCTATAGATTACATTTGTTTTTCCTGTATCTATATCTATAAATGCTAAAAATCTATTTTGTGGTTGTTCTTCTAATTTTAATTTTGCATCTTCTGGTGTCATTGGTTTTATATCATAATATAAAACTTTTACTATTTCATCAGTTACCTCTTTGTCTTCTGTTCTTGATTCTTCTTTAAGTCTTATAGATTCAGTCATGTTTTGTTTGTCTTTTTTAGTCTTCATTTTTCTTACTTGACCTTCTAATATATCTATGTCTTTGTCTATAGCTGCATATAAATCTTTATGAGCTGTAACTGCTCTAAATTCTTCTGTTTCTGCTTTAATACTTATCTCTGCAACTTTATCGCTTCCCTCTGTTTTTATTGTTGCATAAACATCAAATTCTTTTCCAATATATTTTTCTAATCTTTCTGATTTTTTTTCAATATAATCTTTTATAGCTTCTGTAGCTTCTAATTCTTTACTAGTTATTTTTATATACATAACCAATCTCTCCTTTCATTTATTGTTCTTAAGTTTAATGTATTTATATTATATATTGTATTTCTTAATATTTCAAGTATTTATATATTTTTTTTATTTTTTTGTAAAAAGTATTGACATATGTAATAAAATGTTTTATACTTGTAAATGTGCTTGAGATGCGCCCTTAGCTCAGTTGGTTAGAGCAACCGGCTCATAACCGGTAGGTCCAAGGTTCGAATCCTTGAGGGCGCACCATTTTTATTAGATAGATTTTTTCTATTTAATAAATTTTTATATTTTTTGGGTAGGTGGCCGAGTGGCTAAAGGCGGCAGACTGTAAATCTGTTCTCATTTGAGTACGATGGTTCGAATCCATCCCTGCCCACCAACGAATAATTGGTTAAAAATAGCTTGTATCTAAGAATACAAGCTATTTTCTTGTTTTTAACTATCTATTTTTTTGCTTAATTTGCAAAAATTAATTTTGATTAGAGCCTCTTAGGTTTTCACAATTTTTAATTTTTCTTAATTTCTATTATAATAATTTGTTTGCTTAATTTATTCTTTTGTTTCTTGTAATCCTTGCTGTTTAATAGTTACATAAGATTATTCGTGTTTGGCGAATGTCCTAAATATTATGTAATTTTTGTAATTATCTATCTAAATCGTTACTACTATCCAATATATTTTTAGATGATTTTAAATTTAGGTTTTCATTTATATCATATTGATTTACCTTATCAATTTCTTTTTCTCTAAATTTATCAAAAACTGATGTATATGTATTTAAAGTAACTCCTATGTCTTTATTCTCTATACGTCTTTGAACAACCACAGGAGCCATATCACTTTTAATACATCTTGTACTAAAAGTATGTCTTAAACTATGTGTTGAAATACCTATTATTCCAAATTTTTTTAATATTCTTTGTAATTCTGTATTAACATTATATTGTAATTATTAATATATTTATTAATTTATATTTTTCCTCTCATATCTCTTAAATCTTATAGTACATCATGTTTTTTTAATATTTTATTATTAGTTCTACATATCAAAACATTATGCTACATTTTTTCGTACAAATATTTTTAGTAAGTATCTATTTTATTGTAAATAATTTTATTATATGATATTATATTTTTAAAATTATAATATATAAATATAATTTTAATTTATTAAAGAGAGGTTATAATAAAATGTATAAATGCAAAATTTGTAACACAGAATTTAGAGGAGAACAATGTCCAAATTGTGGACATTTAAAAGTAGAAAAAGATGCACAATCTATTAATAATAAGAAGGCTAACAAATTAGCATTTTTAGCATTGTGCTTTTTCATAGTTTCGATAGTAATAATTTTAAATTTATTATTCAATGATATCAAAGCATTATCTCAAACTGATCTATTGATAATAGGTATTCCTATATGTATAAGTGTAATTTTATCAAAAATATCTCTTACCATTGGAGAAAATAAATTTTCTATTATAATTTCAACAATAATAATAAGTATATTTATTATTGCTTTGGTAATTTTATTTTTGTTTTTTACATTTGTATCATGTTTTACAGCATCTTGTAATATGATATTTGAAAATTTAGGTTCATCATGTGGTCATTTAGGATAATAATTAAAAAAGGATAAATTTTATGTTTCCTGTATTAAAAATATTTAATTTTTCAATATCAATGTATTCGTTGTGTAGCATAATTGCAATTATAACTTCTTTTTTATGTAGTATATATATATCAAAATATTATAGAATAAAGAAAAACTACATATTTTATGGATATGTATACATAGTTATTGGAATTCTAATAGGTGCAAAATCATATTACATTTTAACTCACATAAATAACAGTTATGAATTAAAAATAGAAACTTTAATGTCTGGTTTTTCATTTTTTGGAGCTTTTTTAGGTGCATTTATCTCAATATATTTTTTTCAAAGGATTTAAAAGTTAGATATAATATATTTTTTGAGATTTTAATACCACCATTAATTCTATTTTATGGAATTTCAAAAATAGGTTGCTTTTGTGCGGGGTGTTGTTATGGTTTGCCATACAATGAAATCCAATTATTTAATTTAGTTCCATATATAGGTAGTAAGCAAAATTTATTTCCAATACAAATCATAGAAAGTATTTTTTATATATTATGTTTTGGTTTTATTTTTAGTTTATACAAGAATTATAATAAAACTAACAAAATATTAGGATATACATTATTATTATTAGGTATAGGAAAGTTTTGTTTCCAATTTTTTAGAGGTTGTAATGATGAAATTATGATCTTTAATATATCAATATCTCAATATTTATCATTTATCCTAATTATAATAGGTATAATATATATGAAGAAGTATAAATAAATGTATAGATTAATAATAGTATCATTATTTTACATAAATGTTATAATATTTCAAAATTTAATTATTATAAATACATAAAAAATTTAGAAAAATATATAATAGAATATATAGATTATTATAATAATAAAAGGATAAAAGGCAAATTAAAAGGAATGAGCCCTGTGCAATACAGAGTTCATTCCCAAGCTGCCTAGTACCTAATCAAAAAATGTTCAATTTTTTGGGTTCACTTCAAGTTTCTAACATACTAGAAACTCAGTTCCTGAGTTTCGTATGGTCAGGAAAAATTCTTTTCCCCGACACCCATTTTATTAGCTTGTTACTTTCTTAAGTTTGTTACATTTTTTAGTTAGTGCTTTTTTACTAAATAGATTTTCGTCACTTTGCTCCAAAATCCATTTCTTTCCTAAAAAATTTCTAAAGAAATTTTTTAGCTTGGAGGTTTATGTGCTGTGGTTAATTTCTAATAATTTATTTTTATTAGTTTTGTTTTTTATATTTTATTTTAATTTTATAGGCATATTATAAAAAAATCTTTAAATTTATTATATAAATCGTAGTAAATTTTTTTGAATAATGCTATAATATATATTAAATTAAAGGAGCGTGATTATTTATGATGTATCCATTTTGTCAATATGCTGATGAAACATTAGTTACTTTTTCTAATATAGTAAAAAATGATAATGGAGAAGAAGTTCTTTATGTGCATTTTGAAAGACCAATGGAATATGGCTTTGATAGTATAAGGTTTGAACTTCCTACATATAAAATAGTTTATGAAGAAGGACATTACAGCAAAGCAGAAAAAGAAATGTTTAAAAAGATAGTAGAAAAAGGCGCGCCATATTTTTATGAATGGGCTAGGGAAGGAGAAATAAAAATTGCCTAGTTTATTTGAAATAATGCGGTTATAAAATATATTTTTGGTCTGACGAATTTATGGAACCAGTACATGTTCATATATCAAAGGGGAAACCATCATCTAACTCTACTAAGGTTTGGATTACTAAATCTGGTGGTTGTATATTAGGACACAATAAAAGTAGGATACCAGAAAAAGATTTAAAATATATAATGGGAATAATTACTTCCAATTACTTTTTTATAGTAGATCAATGGAAACAACATAGTATAAATAAAGATACTAAATTTTATTGTTAACATAATTTTTTAATTTTTAGTAATTTATTTTCACATTTTAAACTTAACAAACAAACTTAACAAACAAACTTAACAAACAAACTCAACAAACAGCTTGTAAAGTATTGCCAATACTTATTATGGTCTGTCCCTGCCCACCAAAAGCTTGAAATTTTAACCAATTTCAGCTTTTTTTATTTTATCTTTTTTTATTTTTGCATAGAAATTTTGTAGATAAATTTCAACTAAAAATAAAACTATAAAATTATAGTTCTATTTTCCATTTAAAGTTAATCTTATTATAAGTAAGTTAACTAATCACTTTGTTATATATTTAATAAAATTAAATATAACATATTCAATAATTTGATTATTATATTTTTTAAGGCACATAATCTCATTTTTATATTTTTTCATATAACAAGAATATTATTAGTATATTTTCTTGTAGAATAGAAAATATATTCTTGAATATTTTTTTCTTTCTTGAGTATAATATTAATAAAAATGCTAAGAAAGGAATGATTTTTGTCATGAAAATTTTTGATAAAATAGCATTAGCTTTAGTAATAATAGGTGCTATAAATTGGTTACTTATTGGATTATTCAGTTTCAATTTAGTAGATACAATATTTGGTGTCATGTCTGTAATTAGTAGAATTGTATATATTCTAGTTGGTATTTCTGGACTATGGTGCATTAAAGCACTATTTACTACTAATGACTAAAAATAAGTGGTAATTTAATATTACCACTTATTTTATTATTCTCCTCTACCTTCTGGTAAAGCATTAGGTACTTCTATTTTTACTTTAATTTTCATTATATATGATATAGCTCTAACTACTTTACTATTTTTAATACGTTGCCACAATGATGGTTTTACTTCTACTCTTGTTTGTTCAAAATATTTCTTATTTTCTTCTACTTCTTCAGTATTAGTAGTTATTTCTTCTATATTCTCTTCTTTTTCTTCTTCAACTGGTATAATATTTTCTTCTGGTGTTGGAATCAATTTTAATGCATCTGCAACTTCAATACCAATATAGCTTAATGCTTTTGATCTATCTTCTATTCTTTCCATATCTATTTCAATATGTAAATTTGTTTCTAAATTGCCAATGCGTGCATTAATTAATTTTACTGCATCTTGATAATTTTGTGAAGTAGCTGATTTACATCTTCCTATTACTCCTAAAGTTTCTATTATATCTTCTGAAAAATCATTTGAAATTTCCTTTATTGTTTCTTTCCAATCTTCAGATTTATTTTCAACAGAATCTAATGCATCTTTTAAACTTGCAGCTAAAGCAATATTCTTTTCCCTTTGTCTTATTAATCCTTCTATTTTCTTAGTATTTTCTTCAAATTGATTTGTTGCATATTCAACTAATCCATAAGCTGCTTTATATACACTAGCTGGAAAGTTTTTCTTTTTTGGATATTCTATTAAATAAGTTTTTATAGATTCTATTAAATCTTTAAAATATGCATCATCATCTAATTGGATTATTTGTTTTTTACTATTTGGATTTATTAGTTTTTGTACTTTGTCAATATTTGATAAAATCTTTTCTTCCGTGATTACCATTCTCACGTTTACTATGCCAGATCTAGACACTGTAAACCTTACCTCCTTTGTCCTATGTAATGCTTATTTCCGTAAGCTAAATTTATTTTATAGGATTTGTTTTCTTTTCAATTTCATTATAATTTTATTACAAGTTTTATATTAAGTCAAGAGTTTTCTTGTAATTATTTGTCTTTTTTTTGTGGATATTTCATATAATTATTTCTTTTTAATTTCTTCAAATCTTTTGATTTTCATAGTAGTTGTTTTTACAAATTCATCATGTTTAATTTCCAATTTTTTTATAGCTTTATATGATGTAAGGCTCTTATTTACTTCTTTTATTTTATCCCAAATTATTTTATATACTTCTTCTTCATCTAAATTTTTTCCATATTTTTCTTCTATTTCTTCATAATTTGGAATTACTCTTGCAGTAATTATTAATTCTTTTTCTCCTTCTACTTCTTTACCATAAACCATGCATTCT
>CALVXR010000092.1 GCA_944371445.1 uncultured Bacilli bacterium | reverse complement strand
CCTGTTGGTTCATCTGCTAGTATTACTTCTGGCTTTTTTACTATAGCTCTAGCTATAGCTACTCTTTGTTTTTGACCACCTGATAATTCATTTATCCTTCTACTACCTAAGCCTTCTAATCCTACATTACTAAGTAATTTATCCACTCTTTCTTTTGGAAACTTCTTCTTTTGTAAATCCATAGAAAGTAATATATTATCATATACATTATATTCTTCTAATAAATTAAATTCTTGAAATATAAATCCTATATATGTATTTCTATAATAGTCATAATCTTTTGATTTAAATTTTTTTGTATTCTTTGAATCTATTATTACTTCTCCACTTGTTACAGAGTCTAATCCTCCTATTATATTTAGTAGTGTTGATTTACCACTTCCACTTTTGCCTAATATAAATACTAAGCCTTTTTCTCTAAATCTTATATTTACATTATCTAATGCTTTTGTTTTTACTCCTTTTTTTGTCTTATAAACTTTTTCTACATTTCTTAGTTCTATCATACTCTCACCTACCATAAGTATAACACAAAAAAAGATTTATTTTACTAAATTTTCTTTCCAATTATCTTTACTTCCTAAATCATATATATGTTTATAACCTAATCCAGTTAAAATATCAGCTGCTGTTTTACTTCTGCTACCACTTCTACAATAAACTATGATATTATCATTTTTATCATTTTCTATATATTCTATTTCAACATAAGGAACATTTATTGCTCCTTCAATATGTCCCTGATTGTATTCAAGTTCAGTTCTTACATCTATTATAGTAGCACCTTTATCTATAAGTTCTTTAGCTTCTTTATAATCTATTTTAATGCTTTTATTATCGCATCCTGTTATTAATATAATTGATATTAAAATTAATATTATCTTTTTCATT
This sequence comes from uncultured Bacilli bacterium, assembly GCA_944371445.1. GTDB lineage: Bacteria > Bacillota_I > Bacilli_A > RF39 > UBA660 > RUG12867. The sequence goes on along the minus strand of CALVXR010000092.1, from coordinate 2,007 downwards.
TTATCACCTACAAGATTTTATCAAAATTATAATAATTTGTCCACAATAAAAATAACAAATTACTTGCTATTTTTATAATTTAATTTTATATATTTTCTTTTTGGTTTTTCTTCTTCACTTAAAGTTTCAATATATTCTCTTGTATTTTTTTCTATTTTTTTATTTTTATTATATTTATATAAGGCATATGTGCCTAATCCTAGTAAAGAAGATACTGCAATATAACCAATATATTTCTTTTTCATATTATCTCCTTTCTACTCCTTACAACACAATTATAAATCTTTTTTTTTATAAAAGCAAATAAAAACGCCTATTTAGACGTTTTTGGATATATTTTTTGGATTCCTCCCATATATGGTCTTAAAGCTTCTGGAATACTTATACTTCCATCTTCATTGTAATTATTTTCTACAAAAGCAATTAATCCTCTTGGAGTTGCAAGTACTGTATTATTTAAAGTATTTACATAGTATGTACCATTTTCACCTTTAGTTCTTATTCCAAGTCTTCTTGCTTGTGCATCACCTAATGTAGAACAAGATCCAACTTCAAAATATTTTTGTTGTCTTGGGCTCCAAGCTTCTACATCACATGACTTAACTTTTAAATCTGCTAAATCACCACTACAACATTCAAGAGTTCTAACAGGGACATCTAAACTTCTAAAAAACTCTACTGTATAAGACCACATTTTGTTATACCATTCCATTGCTTCTTCTTCTTTACATAATACAACCATTTCTTGTTTTTCAAATTGATGTACTCTATAAACTCCTCTTTCTTCTATACCATGAGATCCAACTTCTTTTCTAAAACATGGTGAGTATGAAGTCATAGCTATTGGAAGTTCTTTTTCTTCTACTATTTGATCTTTAAATCTTCCTATCATAGAGTGTTCACTAGTTCCAATTAAATATAAATCTTCGCCTTCTATTTTATACATCATTGCTTCCATTTCTTCAAATGACATAACACCTTTTACTACGTCACTTCTTATCATAAATGGTGGAATACAATAAGTAAATCCTTTATTGATCATAAAATCTCTTGCATATGATAGCATAGCTGAGTGAACTCTTGCAATATCACCCATTAAGTAATAAAAACCATTCCCAGATGTTCTACCAGCACTTTCTTTATCAAGTCCAGCAAAACTTCCTAATATATCAGCATGGTGTGGAATTTCATAATTAGGTACTACAGGTTCTCCAAATTTCTCATTTTCTACATTTTTACTATCATCTTCCCCAATAGGTACAGAATCATCTATTATATTTGGAATTTTCATCATTCTTTCTCTTATTTTTTCAGTTAATTCTTCTTCTTCTTTAGTTAGTGATTCTATTTTTTCATTATAGGTTTTTATTTCTTCTTTTACTTTCTCTGCTTCTTCTTTTTTTCCTTCCCTCATAAGCATACCAATTTCGCTACTTTTAGAGTTTTTAAGTGCTCTTAAATTATCTCCTTCTTGTTTTACTTCACGAAATCTTTTATCAAATTCTTCTACTTCATCTACTAATATTAGTTTATGATCCTGAAATTTTTTTCTAATATTTTCTTTTACCTTTTCTTTATCTTCTCTTATTAATTTAATATCTATCATTTTATTCCTCCTTCTTTTATTATGAAAAAAAGACTATAACTAGGAGCACAATAAGTGCGGTACCATCCTATTTATAGTCTTAATTATGATAACGGCTAGGCCGGAAATGTTTGCATTTCTCTCCAAAGTAGATTCATAAAAAATGTTTTGTTAGTTTCCACCAAACACTAACTCTCTATAAAAACTGTTTTTTATTACTAGTCTTTTTCATCAATTTCATAATAATTAATTATATATTATCATTATATGTTTTCATAGTCAATATTATTTAATAATTTTTGTGATTAATAAAACAAAATGTCCGCTTTTTTCATAAGTATTTATAAAACAAAATGTCCTATTATAAAGTATCTATAGGTAAGTATAAACCAATTTACAAAACAAAATGTCCTATTGCAATC
>CALVXR010000091.1 GCA_944371445.1 uncultured Bacilli bacterium | reverse complement strand
CTAAAACCTTTTTGGCGTGGAATAATTTATTTGATAAGGCAGCAAACTATTCAAAATATCTGCCAATTTTTAAAAATTTACATATTGACTTTTACCAGATGTTCTATCCTATTTTACTGTAATAATTTTATCATATTTTTATTTCTTTTACTATAAAATTCAATAAAAAAATTTCAAAAGAGAAAATATTCAATTTTGAAATTAATTATTTTTTTTACTATATTTACTTATAAATTCTTCTTTATATTCTAATAAATTATCGTTTTTAATAGCCTCTCTAATTTCTTCTGTAAGCTTAATTAAAAATCTAATATTATGAATAGATAAAAGTCTTGCTCCAAATGTTTCTTGAGCCGTTAACAAATGTCTTATATATGCTTTAGTATAATGCTTACAAGCATAACAGTCACATTCATCCTCAATTGGTGTAAAATCTTCTTTAAATTTTAAATTTTTGATATTTATTTTTCCGCTTCTAGTAAAAGCATTACCATGCCTTGCAAGTCTTGTTGGTAAAACGCAGTCAAACATATCTACTCCTCTAATTACACCTTCTAATATATCTATAGGATCTCCCACTCCCATTAAATATCTTGGTTTATCTTTAGGTAAATATAAAATAGCATCGTCTATCATTTTATACATTACATCTTTTCCTTCACCAACAGAAGTTCCACCAATAGAATATCCATCAAAATTCATTTTAACAGTTTCTTTAGCACTCATTATTCTAAGATCTGTATATTCTCCACCTTGAACAATCCCAAATAAAGACTGATTTTCATTTTTATGAGCATCTTTTCCTCTTTTTGCCCATCTAAGTGTCCTTTCAGTAGATGCTTTTGCATATTCATAACTTGCTGGATAAGGAATACATTCATCAAAACTCATAGCTATATCACTATCTAGTTTATTTTGAATTTCTATCGATTTTTCTGGTGTTAAAAATAAACTTTTACCATCAATATGACTTTTAAAATGTACACCTTCTTCTGTTATATCTTTCTTTTTGTTTTTAGCAAGAGAAAATACTTGAAAACCTCCACTATCAGTAAGAATTGGCCCATCATAATTCATGAATTTATGAAGGCCACCAGCTTTTGATACAATATCTTCACCCGGTCTTAAATGAAGATGATAAGTATTAGCTAAAACAACCCCACTTCCACATTCTTTTACTTCTTCTGGGGATAGTGTTTTAATAGTTGCTTGAGTTCCTACTGGCATAAACATAGGAGTTTCTACTCTTCCATAATTGGTATATAAATATCCAAGTCTAGCACTCGTATTTTTTTCATTTTTTCTTAGTTCATATTTAATTTTCATCTAATCACATCCTACATTATTATAACAAATAATATAGTAAAAACAATATTTTTTATAAATTATCTATTATTTCTTCTAATTTCATTTTTCTTGATCCTTTAACAAATATAATATTATTTTCTAGATTTTGATTTTTCAAATATGTAATTATATCATTGTTTGTCTTAAAATAATGAATATTTTTTCCTTTTATTACTTTAGTATTATCTCCTATTAATAAAATTTCACTGTTTTTAATTTTTTTTAACATTTTTCCTAATTTTTTATGATAATGTATAGTTTTTTTACCTAGTTCTAACATATCACCTATTATAAGAATTTTTTTGCTTCGTTGTTTTTTAATAAATTTTAGTGCTCCTAAAAATGATTCAATACTAGCATTATAGCAATCATTGATAATTGTATAATTTTCTTTATTTATAATTTCCATTCTTCCTTTTTCTGTCTTATAACTATTTAAAATGGTTATTATATCATTTATATCTACATCCAATAATAAAGCGGTTATCATTGCTAAAACAATATCTTCTATAATATGTTTACCTGTTATATTCATTTTAACTTGATATTCTTTTTTTTCATACATTACTTTGAAAGATAAATTTCCTAGTTCTTCTTTTACATCATAATACTTTAAAAGATTAGTACTTTTTATAAGTTCATAATTTTTTTTACTTTTTAAGTTTTTTAAATATTTATCTTTTCCATTTACTATTAAGAAACCATCTTCTATACCTTTTGTTATTTCCAATTTAGCTTTTAAAATATTTTTTTTACTTTTTAAGTTTCCAATGTGAGATGACCCTATTTTTGTAATAATAGCTACATCTGGTTTTACTAAATTAGATAATTTTTCAATTTCTCCTTCATGATTCATTCCCATTTCTATGATTGCTATTTCTTTTTTATCATCCAAATTAAAAAATGTAAGTGGAACTCCTATATGATTATTGTAATTTTTTTCTGTTTTAAGAGTGTTATATCTAGTAGATAACATTTGATAAAGAAGTTCCTTTGTAGTTGTTTTTCCTACACTACCTGTAATAGCAATGTAAAAACAAGGGTATTTTTTTCTATAATATGATGCAATTTCAAATAATGCTTTATTTGTATCCTCTATATAAATTATATTTGCTTTTTTACTTGTTATTTGCTCACTTACTATTATGCAGCTTGCTTTTTTTAAAGCTTCTAGTGCAAAATCATGACCATCATAATTACTTCCTTTGAGTGCTATAAAAACATCACCCTTTTCCAAAAGTCTTGTATCTGTTTTTATTTTTCTTATTTCCTTATCCTTACCAAAGGATATTAAAGTACCATTTACAATTTTATTTAATTCACTTATTTTCATTTTCACTACACCTTTCCATAAAATAAGTGATTATTTTTTTAGCATTTTCATCATCCATATCTTCTATATGAAACTGCATTCCTATAAAACATTTTTTATTTTTATCTTCAACACTTTCTATAAAACCATCATCTGACAGTGATGATACATAAAGATCTGTTTCTTCTATATAAGATACGTGTCTACTATTTACTTTTATTTCATCTTTTAAAAGAATTTTATATAAAATACTATCTTTATCTATTCTAATTTTATGAGCATATCTTTCTTTTGACAAATGATTTTTATTATTAAAATCTCTCATTATTCCATTTTTAAATACACTCATTATTTGCATTCCAAGACATATTCCAAGTGCAGGTATATTATTTTCATAAACGTATTTTATAAGTTCTAAATCATATGGATATATATCAGTACCTCCTGTGAATATTATTCCACTACATAACTTTAATATTTCTTTAGCGCCTTCTATATCTTTTGTTTCAAACGATTCTGGCATTATAAGAATTGGTATGAAATTGTTTTTATAAACAATATCTTTGATAGTGTTATAAGTTGCTGTAACGCTCCTTTGTGAGTCATTTTTCATAGGACGAGATAAAACACCAATAAAGTTATTCATATAATCACCTATATTAGAGTATGCAACTTCAATATTTTGGTTATTTTTATTTGATTTTGATTTTTATTACTGTATAATATTTACTAAGAAAGAGGCACAAAATGAAATCTAATACTAAATATTTTATTGAAAATGAACCATTAAAAAAATATTGTGAAAAAAATAATATTTCATATAAAAGAGTTTATCGTAAAATCAAAAAAATTGAAAACCAAGATAGGAAAAAAATATGGACTGAAACAGAACTTATGGAACTAATTTTTGAAATTAAAAATACATCTAATTCTCAAATAAAATATTATTTTGAAGGAATACCCTTAATAAATTATTGTAAGTTGCATTCAATACCATATGATTGTATTCAAAAGGCAATCATAAATGATAAAAGTGTAAATTCTATTGAAGAAAAAATAAAAAAAGCTATAGATAATTATCATCCAAACGGAATAAAATACTATTTTGATAACATTCCTTTTAAAGAATACTGTTTAAAAGAAAATCTAAATTATAGTACTGGTATAAAATTATTAAAAGAAGGAATATGTATAAATATAGTAGTAAAAAAATTAATAAAACTTCGTGATAAAAAAATAGATATTATTATAAAGGAAACTCTCCTTAATAATTTAAATAACGAAAAATATTTATTTGATTTTTGCGCGACTTATAAAATATCTATGAAAAATATTAAAGAATTAATAAAAAAAGGAATCCCATTTGGAAATGCTACTATGATTATATATTATTTTGGTACTTATCATAATGGTGAAAAAAAAGTAACACATAATTTAATAGACTATGTTTTAAAATTGAAACAAAAAAATAAATTAGAATTAAGTTTAGAAGAATTGCTATTTTTCGATCAAATTGGCTTTATAGAATATAGAATCTTTATAAAAGAGAAAATGAAAATCTTTATTGATTATGCAGTTCGAACTCATATATCACCTAAAGAAGGTACATATGAACTTGCTTATAAATATCTTGAAAATAGTATTGATTATATATTGAAACATAATTTTATAAATGTTAAAGAATTTGTTAATTATTCAAAAAAAGTTTTCTATGGTTATTTAATGCGATTTTTTCATGAAAAAGAACATTTAATTTCACTAGAAGAAATACATAATATTAAATCTACTACTGATATAGAAACAACTTATATACAAAAAGATATAGCTCAAACTATTTATGATGTTATAAACGATTTACCTACTGATGAAAAAAATTTGTTATTTTTAAATATGGCTTTTACGATGGTATAACTAGAACAAATGAAGAATTAATGAATTATTTTAGCAATTACAGTATTGAAGCATTAAATGAAATGGAACAACATATAATGACAAAACTTCGTAGTGATGAAAAAATAAAAAAACTTAATATATAATATATTAAATATAAAAATATTCTTAATATTAATCTGCAAATTAAAATACAAAATAAAAAACAACTTTAAATAATAATATTAAAGTTGTTTTTTTATGCTTTTATTTAACTCTTTATTTAGATTATTTATTAATCTAGTTTGAATTAAACTTTTAATATAAATAAGTTTTATAAATGTTTTTTTAATTTCTCAATTGTTTTTTCTTGAAATTTATGAAATTCTTTAGCAAATTCCAATATTTTTTTATCTGCTTTTTTATTTACTGAAATACATTTATCTATTTCAATACTTCCCATAGAAACACCTTTTATAAGCATGTCAGCTATGCTAGAATCGCTGTTATCATCAATAACTTCTTTTTTTACACCTATATCAGAAGATATCTTTGAAAGCATATTTATTTCTTTTACTTCAAAATCATTAGTAACTAGTAAATCCTTAGATTTTTGTTCATATGTTTTATATTCTTCTAATATTTTTTCTATATCACTTTTTATTTTGTTATCCTTATGTTCTAAATTTTTCAAAAGTGTATTTAAAGTGTATACTGCCATATTAGAATCTTTATAAATACTTTCTAATAAATTTTTATTTTCTTCCATTCTATCACCCTAATACTAATATGTATAATAAAAATATTTTTATACAAAAAAAAGCAATGATTACATATTTTTTTTCATTGCATTCATCATTTGGTTAACTTGTTTTTGACTTGGTTTTCTACCCATTTGACTCATCATTGCTTTAATCATTTGTTCATTTATTGGTGGATTTTTTTTCATATATTTTTCCATATATTTACGAGCTATAAAAAATCCTACTACAGCACCTGCAATAAAACCACCAAGTACTTTTAATAAATCTAATAAAAATGCTATCCAATCCATTTTTCATCCTCCTTAAATATTTACTAATAATATATTACTAGAAATATTAGAAAAATGCAACATAAAAGAAAATTATTATTATTTTAAAGTACTTTTACAATAAAAAAGATAAAATTAATTAAAATTCTATCTTTTTTAAGCATGCTTATCTATATATAAACGCTATCCTGCGGATGCGGCCTTTTTAAATTATCAAAATATATTTCTATATCTATTATTTCCATATTTAATTTTTATATACTTTTAATTAACTGTTATTTATAATAATATATTATAACTATATATTTTTGTATGTAATAAATGTCTATAAATATCTATTTTAATAGTATGCTTTATAATATAAAATATTTAATTTATATTAATAATTATTATAAAATTTTATTAAAAATATTTTATTGTTTAATAATATATTTATTTTTACTATAATCTTTAATCTTTTAGTGATTTATTATTTATTATCTACACATTTATATCGTTGTAATAATTCATAGTACTATATTCTATGATATACAAGTTTCTATTTTTAATTTATTATTTTTTATTATAAACTTAATGCTTCCATTTTTATCTGTTCTATAAACTTTTGTTTTTTTTAAATTATCTAAGATTTTACTACTCGGATGACCATATATATTATTTTTTCCAACACTAATAATTGAATAATTTGGATTAATTATATCTATAAATTCTTTACTCGAACTTGTATCACTACCATGATGACCAACTTTTAATATATCAACATCCTTCAAATTATATTTTTCTAATAAAAATTTTTCAGCATTTATTCCAGCATCTCCCATAAATAAAAATTTATAATTATTAAGTTTTGTATAAACTATATTCGAATTATCATTTTCATTATCATAAATATCATCATTTATAAAGTATAATTTGTTATTATTAATATTTAACTGCTTGACGTTTTGATAATACATAATATTTTTTTCTTCAAGTACTTTAATAAGTTCTAATTCCAAATCATTATACTCTCCATTATTAAATATAACTTTATCTACTTTAAAACTATTAACTAAATTAATTGCTTCTCCCATATGATCATAATCTCCATGTGTCAATATTAAATAATCAATATTAGTTATTCCTCTAGACTTTAAAAATGGAATTATATTATAATTACTATAGTTTTGAAAATTATGTTTTCCTCCTGTATCTATAAGGATATTTTTTCCATTTGCAAGCTCAATTAAACTCGAATCTCCTTGTCCAACGTCTATAAATGTAATAGTATTATATATTCTTAAATTATTTACAAAATAAAGTATTATTGGTATATAAATATATCTTTTTTTTATTTTCTTTATAATAATTAAATATAAAATAAGATAATAAATTATTAAAATATATATATTAATTTTAGGTAAATTTACAATACTTTTTATATTAGAAAATATTAAAACACTAGACTCTAATATATTAACAATAATATCTACTATAATAGATAAAAACGGAAATAAATAGGATAATAAAATTAATGGGAATAATATACTAACAAGAGGAATATAAAATAAATTATATAAAATTGTTAATATATTAATAAAATAAAAGTTTAAAAGTAATATAGGTATGCTTGCTAAAAAAGATATAAAAGATATATATATACTTTTTTTTAATTTATCATTTGGAATATACTTTGCACAAATAATAAGAAAAAATGATACAGTAAAACTAAATATAAATCCTATATTATATATATAATATGGATTAATTATAAGTAAAAATAAAAGTGTATATATAAAATAATTAATACTTTTAATATTTATATTAAATATTTCAAGTGAAGAAAATACATAAAAAATAACTGCTCTTATTATAGATGGTGAATAATTAGTAAAAAATACATATATAAATAGAAAAAACAGACTTATAAAAAAAGTTATTTTATTTTTATTTAAAAAACTTGTAAGCATACTAACATGCATACCTGATATAGCAAATAAATGACTTATTCCTAAGTATCTATATATATTTAAAATATCTTCTTTTATATAACTGGAATCTCCTAATATAAATGTATAATAATATTCTTTATCATTATATTTTTCTAATTTATTTATAACTTTATTTTTTAGCATATATAATATATTCTTATTATTTTTTATTTTGTATATTTTATTTATTTTAAAACCTATATATATTTTTTTACTTAATAAATAATTTCTAAAATTAAATAAATTAAAATTAGTGTTTCTATTCGGAATATAAAAGTTACCTATGCATTTTACTGTATCGCCTAATTTATAACTAATATTACCATAGTATGTAGCATATACCTTTTCTTTACCCTTTATCTCTAATATAGTTTTATTTTTTTCCCTATTTATTTTAGTTATCATACCAGTTAATTCAGTATCTTCAATATAATATTTACTTTTTATAGGATTTACCTTTATATAAAATATTAAATATATAAATATACTAAACAGTAATATAATCTTTAAGTTTTTCAAAAGTAGCTTCACCAATTCCATTTACATTAAGTAAATCATCTATTTTAGTAAATGGTGTTTTTTCTCTATATTTAATAATCTCTCTTGCTTTAGATTCTCCTATACCAGGTAAATTCATAAGTTCTTCTTTAGATGCCGTATTTAAATTAACAGTTGATGGTATATCTGAAGAATTAGATGTTTCTTTTTCATTTGTAACTTTATTATTCCCAATACATCCATCATTTTTTATACTTGGACAAATGCATTCCTTATCTACATATTTTACAGCCGTGCTTTCTGTATTCATATTTAATATTTCTTCTTTAGTATATATTATAATAACCATTTCATCAGAAACTTTTTTGCTTAAATTGATATAATTTGTATCAGCGTTATCTTTAAGGCCACCACTTAAATTTATTACATCGCTTACTCTTTTTCCTTTTTCTATTTCATATATACCTGGATTCACTACAGCACCTTTAATATCAACTTTGTACTTTTCTGTGCTTGTTTCTTTATTATTTACTAAAGTTTCCTTTTTTAAATCGTTTTTAACTAAAACCTCTTCATCATCTTCTGCATAAAAATATGTCATAGCAAAAATAAAAAAACCCAATATAAAAAGAAATATATATATTATACATTTCTTTTTATCAATATTTTTAAAAGTCATTTAATCACCTCTAAAAATATTATATTATATAAATATTATATATCCTTTAAGAAATAAAAGTGATTCTGGCATACCCGTTACCATTATTACCAACCATATTAGAATCAGTAAGTGGACTAGGCATTGAGGCATTACCAGCTATCATTAAAGTATTTGTAAATTTTTTACCTGAATAATGGTATGAATCTTCAATTTTGCTATAAGTTGTTACTTTAGGTGTGGAGTCACTTTCTGATTTTATAGCTATACATCCAGCATGTCCTGAAATATATGATGAGCCACCTGCTCCACCATTTCCAGAGCCGTTATTACTTACAGCGCCACCAGCACCGCCTCCGTAGTAGCCACCGCCACCACCACCAGAACCAGTAGAAGCTGACGTAGATTTTGAATTACCACCTTTTCCAAAACTTCCACTTTCATTAGTTCCAGTACCATTATGAGTATTAATACCTGCAATACCACCGCTAATTTGTGTTCCACCTTTACCGTATTGTTTTATATCACCATGACCACTATAATAACTTCCATCAAAACCAATTAAAGTTCCACCATAACCTTTTCCACCAGCTTCAGAATATACACCTGCGCCTATTCCTCCACCACCTGCTGCAACCATAATTCTTGAGTTTAAACTTTTTGCATTATCAAATGAACCACTTACTAATCTAACATCAGTAGCTCCACCACCAGAGTTTCCAAGCTGCGTTCCACCATTACCACCGGAACCGCCACCACCAAATGATTCATAAATAGTATTTGATCCTTGTTCACCCAAATATAAATATAATTTTTCTCCTTTTTTTAATTTAATTTCGCCTTTTGTATATGCTCCTAAACCAGCAGTAATATTTCCTGAATTTCCACCAGAAGCTCCCCATAATTCTATTTTATATGTTCCATCTTTTGGTGCTTTAAAAGTTTGAAAAGTACCATTATATTTATAATTGAAAACTAAATTAGTATTTGTAATACTTTCGCATAAATTTTTTTCATAATCAAACTCATAAGAGTATGTTAATTTGTTTTCAACAACGACTTTAACTCCATAATCCATATCTACATCTGATTCATCTATAAAATTCATTATACTATCTGAAAGTAACCCATTATCTGCTAGTTCATTTAAAGTTACACAGTATTCTGATTTAGCTACATTAGGATAATTACTTTTATTTTCTTTAATGTATTTATCTGTAGCACTATATATAAGTTCTTTTTGTGAATCGTTTAATTCTTTTCTTGTTTTAACTAAATTATTGACTAAAGTTGGAGTAATAACTAGCATAATAAGTGCTAATAAAGTGATAACAGCTAAAAGTTCTATAAGTGTAAATCCCTTTTTCATATAACATCCTCTTTTCTATTTTTATTTTCTATACTAACTCTTTGTACTAACGCTAAAGAACATATAAGTGATATAGAAAATGAGCCTCCATAAGATAAAAATGGAAGTGGTACTCCTGTAAGTGGCATTATTCCAAATAAACCACCTAGATTAATTAAAATATGTAAAAACATATATGTACCAACTCCTAAACATATATATCTTCCTCTCATATTTGCTTTAGAAGCAATCATAAATATTCTTTTTAAAATTGTAACATATATTATAAAAATAAACGTACAAAAAATAAATCCATATTCTTCTGTTATTATTGCAAATACTGAATCAGTGTGTGGTTCTGGAATATATGAATATTTTTGTTTGCTTTTTCCTATTCCAACACCTAATAATCCTCCGTCGTTTATAGCAATCATTCCATTACAAACTTGATATCCTCCATCTTCATAATTACTACAAGGATTAAAAAAAGCAAATCTATTTAATTGTTCTTCTGTAAATATTTTATTTCCAGTCAAAAGTAAAATAATTACAGACAATATTAAAAATATAAATATAAATAAAATATAATTAAACTTTTCTGATTTTAAAATAGGACTTCCTAAAAACATAACACCAAAAATACCAAGTAAAATCATAGATGTACCAAAATCTTTTTGTAAAAAAACAAGTGCTGGAAATAAAGAGCCTATTATTATAATAATCCATATTAAATTACTATGAGAAACACCTTTCGTTCTAAGTTTTACGTAAAACAAATCAAAAAGAACTGATAATGTGACAATTATTACTGGCTTAGCAAATTCACTCGGCTGAAATTGTACTCCAAATATTTGAATCCAGTTTTTAGATCCTCTATGAGCTTCTCCATTAAATAATAATAGTAAGAGGATAAAAAATATAATTCCGTAAGCTATAAAAGCCCATATACCATAATGTTTTGTATCAACATTTATTATTACTAAAGAAGCGCAGAGCGCAATTAAAAGCATTTCGCTTTGTTTAAAGAAATAATGATACAAAGAAACATCTTGACTTATTGCTTCTCTAGAAGAAGCAGTTACTATATTTAAAAGTCCATATACTAGCATTACTATTGTAAGAACTAATAAGACTTTATCCATATCACTAAATATTTTTCTTATTCCTTTCACACTGTCACATCCTATCATAATAATCATATCATATATTGATAGCATTTTAAATAAAAAAACTAATTTTATTTAAGAATTTTATGTAAACATTAGGCAGTTTATATAAACTAAATGCTAAATAAATCATAATATAAAATAGTTAGAGGAGGTATTTATATGTATTATTATGGCGGATATCAAGGCTATGGAAATGCTTGCTGTGGTAATGGTTATGGTTCAGGCTATGGTGCTGCAATAATCCTTGTATTATTTATATTACTAGTTATAATCATTGGCGCTAGAAACTGGGCATAAAAAAGCATTAAAATTTAGCCTATAAAGTAAATTTACAAATTTTACTTTATAAGTTTTATTAAAATTAAAAAAAATTTGGTATAAATTCCAAATTTTTTTATTTTTTAGTTTAAATCATACTTCTAAATTATTTAAAATACATATTTATTATTTAATAAATTATTACATTACTATAAATACAAAATATTATTGAAATAAAGTATATAATTTATATATCTTTTTTTAAAGTAATTATTATCTTTATCAATATAATAATACAATTATTTTTAATTAGATTAAAATATGAAGAAAGCTATTAAACTTACATTGTTAAATACTTCATATTATAATTAACTTAGCTATGCCCTATATCACTTTTTGATTATTTGTAAATTAGTATTGTTTTTTTTTATAAAAACTAGTAAAATATTATAGAAATGTGGTGATAAAATGTATAAAAAATTAAATATATTAGATGAAAAAGACAGTTTACTTAGAAAAAAAAGTAAAGAAGTAGTTTTTCCACTATCTAAAGAAGATAAAAAATTAATACAAAAATGTATTGATGAACTTACTTTTAGTCAAATTGAAGAACTTTCTAAAAAATATGATTTAAGACCTGGAATGGGACTAGCTTTCCCACAGCTTGGACTTCTAAAAAGAATTATTGTTATTGTTTATGAAGTAGATGAAGGTGTTTTTGAAAATTACGTTTTTATAAATCCTAAAATAATTAGTAGTTCAGAAGAAATGATAGCTGCTGATGCTGGTGAAGGCTGCCTTAGTGTGAATAGAGAAGTTGAAGGACATGTACCTAGACATGCTAGAATTACAGTTGAAGGTTTTGATGAAGATGGTAACAAAATAAGATGTAGAGCTCGTGAAGATTTAGCAATTGCCTTTCAGCACGAAATAGATCATTTAGAAGGAATTTTATTTTATGATAGAATAGACCCTAATAAACCATTTTTTACAGAAGATGAGATGCGTTTGATATAGCATCTTTTTTATTTTATTTTAAAAGGATATATAAACAATTTATAGTAAGATTTTAATAGAGGTGAATATATGAATAACGTATTAAACATTGACTTACAGTCTAATAAATATTATAATTTAAGTAATGATTATATTTTTAAAGAAGTCTTTGGTAATAAATTATTACTTAAATATTTACTTAAAACTTGTTTTAATGTAAGTCTAGATACTTTTGAATTTAGAAACGTAGAACTAAATAAAAACAATAAATATAGATACTCACCAATCGTTGATTTTAAAATAGAAACAGATGATACTATTTATTTAGTAGAGATGCAAAATAGGAATTTATACAATATGAGTGAAAGAGCTTTATTTTCTTTTTCAAGACAGTGTCAAAATAGTTTAAAACCAAATGATAATTTTAATAATATAAAAAAAATTAAAATACTTATCTTCTTAAATTATAGATTTTATGAAGATGATAATTATCAAATACTTGGAAGTAATTATAAAAGTTATTTTTCAGATAAATTTGAAATAAAAGTTTATGATATTTTAAAAAGAAATGATAATTTATCTAAATTAATTAAAATAAAATCAAAAGAAGAATTAGATAGTTTAAAACTAAATAAAGAGGAAAGTATTATTAGAGAATATATTAAGAGATTTAATATGGATTCAAAAGTATTACTTGAAATAGAAAGAAGGGAAAATATTATGTACTTAGAGGAAATTGGTCTTTATAACGCAAGAGAAGAAGGTAGAAAAGAAGGTATAGAGCAAGGTATAGAACAAGGTAATATTAGTGGAAAAAAAGAAGCTACTAGAGAAATTATTTTAAATTTATTAAAACACAATATGAGTTTAGAAGATATTTCTAAAGTAACTAACTACTCTATTGAAGAAATAAAACAAATAGAAAAAGATAGAAAATAAAATCTATCTTTTTTAATATTTTAAAATAGTTATCTTAAACCTTTTATTATTTTCGATTTGAGCTATTTTATATTTTCCATAACCTCTTATAGTAATTATATCTCCTTCACATAAATTTGTATGATTCTTTAAAATTAATACATAGTTTAACATTACTAATTTAGAATGAATAATCTTTTTTACATCTTCCCTACTTTTATTTATCAGTTTTGATAATAAATTATCTAATCTAAGACTTTTTAAAACTATTATTTTTTCTATAAATTTTTTTTGATAACTTGCTAATATACTAATATTATTTTTTATAAGTTTCACATTATATTTTCCTATTTTAGTTAAGTTATTTTTTATAAATTCTTCTATTTCATTTAAAATTATTATATATTTTTTTTCACTTATTATTATATCTCCATACATATATGATTTTATACCGAGTGCATATAAAGATCCCAATATATCCTTATGTTTTATAAGATTATTCCCATCTATTTCAATTAAAGATACTTTTGGTTTTACTTTAGAATATAATATAACTTTATCAGAATTTTCATACGGAAAATATATATTATATTTTATCCTATTTTTATCTAAAATATTAATTATTTCTTTTTGTTCTTTTTCATCAAGAAAATAAGTAAAACCTCCCTTATTTATTCTTGATACCATATTGGTAATAAAATATTTATTTTGCATATTTTTCTAAATACTCAGAATAAGGAACTTCTTTATCTATATAAGTACCATCGCTTTTTATTTCTACTATCCTATTAGCTAAAGTTTCAATCATTTCTAAATCATTAGTTGTGAAAATAATAGTTCCATCAAATTTTTCAAGACCTTTATTAAGTGCTGTAATAGATTCTATATCTAAATGATTAGTTGGTTCATCTAAAAGTAAAACATTTCCCTTTTCAAGCATCATTTTAGAAAACATAGATCTTACTTTTTCTCCACCAGATAAAACTTTAACTTTTTTTAGTGATTCTTCACCAGAGAATAACATTCTACCTAAGAAACCTCTAACAAAACTTTCATCTTTATCATCTGAATAATTAGAAAGCCACTCTACTAAATTTTCATCAGTATTAAAAAACTCATCATGATTTTTTGGAAAATATGATATTTTAACTGTTGTTCCTATTTTTATTTGACCACTCTTAGGAATTATTTCACCTGCTAATACTTTAAAAAGTGCTGTTTTAGCAAGTTCATTTTCCCCTACTAAAGCAATAACATCTCCATTTTTTATATGTAAATTCATATTTTTTATAAGTTCTTTTCCTTCTAACTCTACACTTATTTTTTCTAAAGATATAACTTCCTTCCCTAATCTTTTATCTGTTTCAAAATTAATATATGGATATTTTCTAGAAGATGGTTTAATATCATCTAATGTTATTTTCTCAAGTAATTTCTTTCGTGAAGTTGCTTGTTTAGATTTTGAAGCATTTGCTGAAAATCTTCTAATAAAAGCTTGCAATTCTTCTATTTTTTCTTCTTTCCTTTTATTAGAATCTCTCATTTGTTTTTGAATAAGTTCAGAAGATTCATACCAAAAATCATAATTACCTAAAAATAATGTTATTTTTTCATAATCAATATCTACTATATGAGTACATACTGTATTTAAAAAATGTCTATCATGTGATACTACTAAAACAGTATTTTTAAAGTCTGCTAGAAAGTTTTCAAGCCACATTTTACTTTTTAAATCAAGACCGTTTGTTGGTTCATCCAAAAGTAATATATCAGGGTCACCAAATAAAGCTCTAGCAAGAAGAACTTTTACTTTTTCAGTATCTTTTAGTTCACTCATTTTTTTATCGTATAAAATATTATCAAGTCCTAATCCTGAAAGTAATACAGCAGCATTCGCCTCTGCTTCCCATCCGTTTTTCTTAAGGAATAAATCTTCTAATATTCCAACTCTTATACCATCTTTTTCTGTAAAGTTTTCTTTTGCATATAACTCATCTTTTTCTTTTTGAATTTTAAATAATTCTTCATCACCCTGTATAACTGTTTCTATTACAGTTAAATCATCATATGCATTATGATTTTGTTTTAAAACTGAAATTCTTTCTCCTTTTCCTATGATTACTTCTCCATTAGTAGATTCTATTTCACCTGATAATATTTTTAAAAAAGTAGATTTACCTGCTCCATTAGCACCTATTAATCCATAACAGTTATTACCTTCAAATTTTAGATTAACATTTTCAAATAAAACTCTTTTTCCATATCTCAACCCTATATTATTAGCAATTAACATACTATTCCTCCTTAAGCCTAGTATATCATATCATAGTCATTTATTAATTTCAATATGTTCATATATTTATAAATATTTAAAAAAACAGATAAATTTTAACTTATCTGTTTTATTTTAGGTTTAATATTTGATTTTAACTTTTTTAATCTATTAACTAAATTTCTTTTATCAAGTTTTTCCGCATTTTCAATCATTTCATCCAAATCAAATTCCGGAAACATATTTTTAAAATCCTCTTCATCATTAAAATCAAATGTTGTGATGTAATATGCTAATTTAATATATTTTTTAAATCCTCTTTTTTTATTGTTAAAAAGTGAATTTTTAATTTTATCATGTAATTCAAAATCTGAATATATTATTTTTCTAAATGATTCGTAAATATAAGTTTTATTAATACCGTTAAATCTAATCACACCATCTAATGTTAACTCACTTTCTTCCATTTCCTCAATTATACCAATGATATCTCCAACAGTTAGAATATAATGTTCTTTTATTAAAACACTTATTATTGTTCTCTTTTCTTCTTTATATAAATTTCTCATTTTTACAATTTCTGATATTAAAGATTCCTTATTATATCCAAGTTTTACTAATATATTTTCCATTTTTTCACCATTTAAGTGTAAATTTATTATCGTATTATATATTGCTAAGGCTTTCTTTCTTTGCTTTTCTAAGAAATTATTTATTTTGTCAGTATATTTTGGATCAACAGTACACATTAGATTTCTTAGATGTTCTATTTTAACATTATTAAGATTTAGCTTTTTATAAATTGTTTCTAAATTAGGCATAACAATTTCATTATTAACTTTCTTTTCAACTAAAATAAATCTTAAAAAATGATAAATTGTATCTATTTGCAAGAATTTTTCTTCCCCATATTTTTTTACCATTAATTTTTTATATTGCTCATAATAATTATCATATATAAGTTCTATATCACTACCACTAATTAAAAATTGAAATAAAAATTGGTCATACTTATTACTTAATTTTAAACTTAAATAGGCTTCTTTATTATATCCATTAGGAATTGTTTCATTTTTTCCATATTCAAACTTGTATTTATTATTAATATTAGGGTGCAATTTCACTCTAACAGCATCTGATTCTAAATCAAGATTAAAATACTCCTTTAAAAACTCAAAATCATTATGAGATAAATTTTCTATATCAAGATAATTTAATATATTATATCCTTCTTTTATTAACATAATAATTATATTTTTATCATTAAAAATAGAATGGTTGCACTTATAAAGTTTCCTTAAATATTCTGATATTTTTGATTTAGTTGAATATGAAAACAGTTTTAAAATTTCTTCATTAGTAAGTGAAGAGAGTTCATTTTCAAATATATCAAGACACAAACCTTTATATTTTCTACCTATATCATCAATGAGTAATTTTTTAATATGTAATGGAACTTTATTTTCTAGTATAGTTCTAAAAGGTATAAATAATGATGCAAATATTGCGTCATCAAAATAACTGTTATTAATAAACTCTGCTATTACATTAATAAATACTTCACTTTCATTAGGTTTAATATATTTAACTACTTTTTCTTTAGGCAATGTACTTATAAATGAAAAAGTTTTTTCAATATTACTTTTATCAAAAAACAAATTTACTTCATCAAATATGTTTAAGGTCTTAAATGTAAATTTTGTTGTGGCTAATATTTCTAATGTATCTTTCTTTTCAAAATAAACTTTTGGAAAAAATAAAATCATTCTAGGTAAATTAAATTTATGATTTAAATTCTCTTTTAATGTATATAAAAATGTATTATATGATACATTACTAAATACACTTCTCATTTCTTTTATTTCATCATCTTTTTTTATAAAAAATGTACTATAAAACAAATTAGATATCATAACATTATCTTCATATAATTTAAATTTGTTATAATAATAACATAATGCTTTTAGATCTTCGTTTCTAAATTTAATAAAATTTTTTCTATCACTGAAAACTTCCTTAATTTTTTCTATATAAGATTCACTAATTTCAAAATGATATTGATACAACATTATTAATAAATCAACAATATTTAAATGACTTGGAGTTCCTAATAAATTTAATCGTTCACTATAATCTATTTCAAATGTACCAAATTCAGTCCTAAAGAAATTTTTTTCTTCTTCTTTTATTAACGATGTGTTTGTAAACATATTTTACCTCCTAATTAACTGTATATTATACGCTATTATTAATCTAAGTCAAGAAAAAATAGAAAATATTATTTTTCTATTTCTCCTAACTTAACACTAACTAATTTACTAACTCCTGATTCTTGCATTGTAATTCCATATAATACATCTGCATACTCCATTGTTTTCTTTTTATGAGTAATTAATATAAATTGTGTTTTCTCTTTTAATTTACTAATATATTCACCAAATGATTCAACATTTGCTTCATCTAAAGCTGCCTCTACTTCATCCAAAATACAAAAAGGGACTTCTCTAGATTTAAGAATTGCGAAAAGTAAACTTATGGCTGTAAAAGTTTTTTCACCACCTGATAAAAGGGAAATACTTTTTAAACTTTTTCCTGGTGGACAAGCTTCTATTTCAATACCAGTTTCAAGCATATCATCTGGATTAGTTAAAACTAATTTAGCTTCTCCTCCTTTAAATAATTCTTTAAAAGTTTCTTCAAAGTTTTTAGCAATAATATTAAATGTTTTTTCAAAATCTTTTATCATCACTTCGTCCATTTCTTTTATAATATCTAAAAGAGTATTTTCAGCACCTACTAAATCATCTCTTTGAGATATTAAAAATTCATATCTTTCGGAAACTTTATCATATTCTTCTATAGAATCAATATTAACTGGTCCAATTTCTTTAAGTTCTCTTTTTAAATTACTTAATTTTAATCTAGCATCTTTAATATCTATATCTAATCTATATTTTAAATTAGCATTTTCATATGTCATACCATAGTTTTCACTTAAATAATTAAGTAAATTATCAAGTTTAACATCCATTTTAGTTACTTCTACTTCTAAATTATTAAGTTCTTTAGTCTTACTATTTAAATTAGAGTTTTCTCTTCTTATGCTAAGTTCCAAATCTTCTTTTTCTTCTTCGATATTTGTTTTGTCTTTTATTTTATTTTCTAATTTATTTTCTATAACGTCTTTTTCATTTACAGTACTATAATATAATTTCATAATATCTTCTTCTTCTTTTTCAGTATTATTTGAAAGTATATTATTAGTTCCTTTAATTTCATTATTGACCTTTTCTAAACTTTCGCATAGTAATTTAACTGTAATTAATTTATTATCAATTTGCTCACTTAACTTGATAAATTCTTTATTTTCTAAATATATTTTATCATCTATTTCTTTTAATTTATTGTCTAACTGATTAATCATATCCTCAGTTTTACTTATATAGTCATTTATTTTTTTATTTTGAACTAGTTCTTTTTCTAAATCAAACTTATCTTGCATTATATTTTTACTTTTTGATTTACCACCTGTTATTGAACCACCAATATGTAAAAGTTCCCCATCTAAAGTAACTATTTTAGTACTATGATTTATTTTTTTACTTAGCATGTTTGCTGAATCTATATCTTTTGTTACTAATACACATCCTAGTTGATTTTCAATTATATTCTTATATTTTGGATCATATTTTATTAAATTACTAGCAATATCTATAAATCCATTTGTTTCTTTTGCTTTTTCTATAATCTCATGATTTAAACTTCTTGCTTTAATCAAATTTAATGGAAAAAATGTAGCTCTCCCTAAATTTTTATCTTTTAAATAATTTATTGCTTCTTTAGCGGAATTTTCATTTTCTGTAACTATATATGAAGTTGCTGCACCTAAAGATGTATTTATAGCAGTAACATATTTTTCTTCTATTTCAATTAAATTACCTATTACATTATGAATACCATATAATTTTATATTATCTAAAATAGACTTAACAGCATATGGAAGTGATGCATTTTTTTCTATGTTTTCTTTTAATACTTCAATTCTATTTTCATTTATTTGTTTTTCTTTTATAAGTTTAGTTAAAATTGCATTTTGTTTTTGTTTATCTTCTTTTATTTGTTTTAAATTGTTTTCTAATTTATCAATTTTTTCTTTTACGATATTTTTATCTTTTTCTAATGTTTTAATATCTAAATTATTACTATCTATTTGATTTTGAAATTTATATGAATCTTCTTTTAAAGAAATGAGTGCTGAATGCAGACGAGAATCTTCTACTTCATATTTTTTTCTTTCTAGAATAATTTGTTTTTGTCCATTTATTTTTTCTACTTTAGCTGTTATATCTAAAAGTTCTTTTTGAAGTTTATTTATTTCTAAATCTATATTTGCTATTTCATTTTTATATTTTTCTAATTTTACTTCTTCTTTAGTATTAATGTTTCCAAGTGATAAAATTTCTTCGTTTAATAAATCTATTTTTTTCTTATTTTCTTCATATGTATCATGTATGTTTTTAATATCATGAACTAATACTTTTAAATCAATATCCTTTAAATCTTCGCTGACTTTTTGATAATAAAGTGCTTTTTCTCTTTGTTTTTTTAGTGGTTCTATTCTTTCTTCAAGTTCATTTATAATGTCTGAAACTCTATTCATATTATCATGTGTTCTATCTAGTTTTCTAAGTGCATCTTCTTTTCTTCTTTTATATTTTAAAACTCCTGCTGCTTCTTCAAACATTATTCTTCTATCAAGTGGTTTACTAAGTAATATTTCATCTATTTTTCCTTGAGATATGATATTAAAACTTTCTTTAGCCATACCACTGTCAAGTAAGATATTAGTAATGTCTTTTAATCTACATCTTTCGTTATTTAAAAAATATTCATTAGTACCATCTTTATATACTCTTCTTTTTATTGATACTTCATTAAATGGAAGTGATAGATAATTATCACTATTATCAAATATTAAAGAGACAGATGCTACATTTTGGACTTTTCTACTTTTACTACCTTGAAATATTACATCAGTCATATTCCCTTCACCACGAAGAGATTTCACTGATTGTTCTCCTAGTACCCATCTAACAGCATCTACTACGTTACTTTTTCCACTACCATTTGGTCCAACTATTCCAGTTATTTTATCTGTAAGTTCTATACTTATTTTATCTGCAAATGATTTAAATCCATGCGCCCTTATCTCTTTTAAATACATCTTTAATTCCTCCCTAGTATCAATTATACTATAAACACTACTTTTAAACAAGAAAGAAACTATTTTAATTTTAATAGTTTCCTTTTATAAAATACCTATTTATTTAAAATATCACTTATAATGTTTCCAATAAATTCCATTTTATTTTCTAAATACATTATACTACTTTTTAAAAAAGTTATTTTTTTACTATCTACTATATACAAATATGTATCTTTATCTTCTTTTTTAATAAACTTAATAGCTAATTTATTTAATTTTCTGTCTAATTCTATATTACTTTTTTTATTTACTATTAGGTATAATTTATCATTATATATTTTAAAAATATCCTTAAAAAATATATGAAAACATTCCTTTATATCTTCAAAATTACATATTACATAATTTATATGTTTCCTCTTATATCTTTTCTTAATTTCTTCTACTGTAATTATAGTATTTTTTATCTTACTATCATCTGTTCCTGTAGAACCCATATTACTAAGTATATCACAAAAAAATATATTTTTATTATTTTCTATCGAATCAATTATACTTTCGTTAAACTCACCAATTCCAAGTAAATTACCTTTTGCTTTTTTTATTTCGCTTATTAATATTTTTTCTATTTTCATTTTATCACATCTCTTACTATATAATTTCCAATCATAAGACCAGCAGCAGGTGGTACAAATGAATTAGAAGCTAAAATTCCCGTTTTTACTGGCATTTCTTCACTTGATAAAACCATTATTTTTTCTTTTATATTTTCTTCTTTTACCATTTTTCTTATTACTTTAGCAATAGGATCATAACTAGTTTTTCTAATATCCATAATTTTTAATTTTTCTATCATCATTTTATTCGCAGTTCCCATAGAACTTATAAATTTAATCTTTTTTTTCAGACACTGTCTTATTATTTCTTTTTTTATTTCAATAGTATCACAAGCATCTACTATATAATCTACTTTTTCTTTAAAAAGTATTTCTATATTATCTAAGGTTATTTTCTCGTCTATTACATCTACTTCAGTCTCTGAAATATCATTAATTCTTTTTTTAAATAAATCTGTCTTTTTCATACCAACAGTACTCTTTAAAGCTATTATTTGTCTATTTATATTAGTTTTATCTATTTTATCATAATCAACTAAAATCATTTTTTTTATATTACATCTAGCAAGTGATTCACATACGTATCCACCTACTCCTCCTAATCCAATTATTAATACTGTAATATCTTTTATTTTTTCGTAATTTTCTTTTCCAACAAGTTTTTCTAATCTTTCAAATTCATACATTTAAATCACCATTCTTTAGATATTATATATAAATTCTTTTTATTATTCAAGTAAAAAAAAAGTCTAAACAATAGACCTATAACGATAAACCCAGTTTTCTTCTAGGTGGGCATCACATAATATGCTTTAGGATCCTTGATTTGACAAGTATTCTACACCACACATTAATTAGATTCCCTATCGTTTGTTATAGAGTTTTTCATGTAGGTTACTATCATTTAGACAATTATATTATACCAACTATTATTTAAATTATCAATATATTTAAATAAATTTTTATATTTTTAACAAAAAAGAGCTATAAGCTCTTATACAAACATAGTTAATACTATGATTATAATAATTATTACTAATAATACTTTAACAAGATATTTCCATATTGTTTTGAAATAATCTTTATATGAAATATCAAAGTAAGATAATCCTAGGATAAGTAAAATGCTACTTGGTGCTATAAACATTGCAAGTCCATAAGCTGCTTGCATTACAAATGTCATTATGTTATACATACTTGCATCACTATATATACTTGTAATAGGAGTTGATATTGTACCAATTAAAGATGCGAAATCTGAATAAATTATTCCTCCTACAAATGATATAAGTGCTACTACTAATGCATTGAATTTATCACTAAATCCTAAGAAGAAATTAGTAATAGTATAGAAAATATTTTCTCCAGTTTGATTATTAAACATTGCTGCGTATAAAGTGCATGCTAGAAGTACATAAACAGCAGGTCTTATAACTTCTTTAGCACCCTCTTTAAATCCATCAACAGCATCATCAAATTTTACATTGTAAAGCCATGCTATAAATGGAATTGTAAGCATTACAAACATTATAAATTCATAATTTGTCCAATAACCAAATGGTGTAAATGAACCTAAAATGTTTTTTATAATAGTGTAATCACCTATTTTAATTTCAGTCATACTTTGATAAATATCTTCAAATAAATTTACATTTAATAATGTTGACCAGCTAAACATAGCTACAGCTGAAATTAAGAAAATAATTATGAAAACAACTAATAAAGGTACAAAACTTTTTTTATTGTCTTTATTTTTACCATCAAATAATGGAATATTTTTTTCTTCTTTTACCACAATAACATCTTCTTTAGTTTCAGCTTTAACCTCTGATTTTTTTGTTTTAGATGTCTTTGTAGTTGTTTTTTTACTAGCTTTTGTATCTTTACCTTTAGATGCTTTTTTAGCATCTTTTTTATCTGCTTTTTTAGTTTCAATTTTACTTATTTTAATTACAAATAGTATAAATAAAACTGTAAGCATTATAAATAATACTATTCTAGCTAATATTTCACTTCCAAATTTAACACTGAAATATTGTGAAAATATACTCATTGTCTCTGAGTTTGTAGTAGCTGCTAAAGAACCTACTAACATAGCTCCAATAGTTGAAAGCATTGCACTTATTTTATTGTATCCCATAAGCATAATAACTGTTGCAAAAAATGGAACTAATATGAAAAGTGCAAAATTCATTCCTGTTACTGAAGATAAAATTGCAAATACTAAAATAGAAATTATTAAGAATCTTTTTTCTTTTCCTTTCATTTTTTTAGCAATTTTTTCTACAAATGGAGCATAAACACCTGTTTTGTTAAGTACTCCATAAAATCCACCAATTACTAAAATTACAAGTGAATATTGTATTAAATTAGTAATTGCTACAAGTGGTACTCTAGTAAGGTCAAATAAACCAAGTGGTACTGTTCCTACTTTTTCGTATGATCCACTAGAATATGATCCTGCTGGAATAATCCAAGTAAGTACTACTAGCACTAAAAAACTTAATCCTAATACTTTTAAAATATTATTTTTTTTCATATCCTTACCTCCGTATTCATTATACCATTATTTTTATGTAAAAACCAAGTAAATATATAGAATTTTCATATTTTTTTCACAAAATTTAACCAAAAATGATATAATATGCATAAAAGAGGTGTATATATGAATAAATTTAGGTATTCTAATAGTAATAAAAGGTATTATACATTAGATTATTTTTTAAAAAATAAATTCAATTCAAAAGTGTGCAAAATTAGTTTAAATGCTGGTTTTACCTGTCCTAATATTGATGGTACTAAAGGAAGAGGTGGATGTATTTACTGTTCTCCTTCCGGTAGTGGAGATTACGCTGGTTGCCCAAATGATGATTTAATAAAACAATTTTATGATATAAAAAAAATTATGGATAAAAAATGGGAAAATTCTAAATATATAGGATATTTTCAAGCACATTCTAACACATATGCTCCTGTTAATATTTTAAAGAACAAATATGAGTGTATATTAAATTTACCTAATGTAGTTGGGCTTTTTATAGCTACTAGACCTGACTGTATAAATGATGAATGTTTGGATTATTTAGAAGAATTAAACAAAAAAACATACTTAACTATAGAATTAGGTCTTCAAACTATTCATGAAAAAACATCTAAACTTATTAATAGATGTCACTCTTTAAAATGTTTTGAAGATACACTATTTAAATTAAAAGAAAGAAATATTAATGTTGTTGTTCATATTATAAATGGACTACCTTATGAAACAAAAGATGATATGATAGAAACAGCTAAATACTTAAGTAAACTTCCTATTGATGGAATAAAAATACATATGCTACATATTTTAAAAAATACTAGTTTAGCTAAAATGTATGAAAAAACTCCTTTTCATGTACTTTCTAAAGAAGAATATATTGATATAGTTTGTACACAACTTGAATATTTAAGAGAAGATATTGTT
Source organism: uncultured Bacilli bacterium (assembly GCA_944371445.1). GTDB lineage: Bacteria > Bacillota_I > Bacilli_A > RF39 > UBA660 > RUG12867. Next base: position 1,374 of record CALVXR010000091.1, on the reverse strand, counting down.
ATTCATAGAATTACTGGTGACCCTAAAATAGAAGACTTAATTGCACCTACTTTTTTAACAAAAAAATTCTGCGTATTAAATGATATAGATAAAGAAATGGTAAAAAGAGATATTTATCAAGGTGATAAAGTTAATATATAAAAAGCATGAATTTATTAGTTCATGCTTTTATTTTGTATCATTTTAAAATTGATTTAGATACTGTTATAACTGGGCGCACGCCGCTAGTGCCACTATCAGAGGCAAAGTCGTAGCCCAGGTAGCCATAGTTGTACACGCCCCACACATCAGAAGAAGAATCTGATACAGCTGTACTTGTCCAATACCCCAAGGTTAAATTATCTGCTACGTCACATCCATATTTTGTACACTCATTAGTCCTATCAAAAAGCCATGCATACTTGCTTGTTCCTTGTCCTCTATTTGGATCATAATCATTTGTATTTGTATCAAAATGGAAATAACCTGAAGTTGTTGTAGTTGCTGAATTAAAGCTTGTATTTCCTGTTATTTTTGCTATTTCATCTGCTGTTATTAATCTTGGGCTTCCTACCCAGCCTGTTGTATCAGTTGCTACTTTTTCATTTATCTGTGAACTATCTGAATTACTATTTGATGAATTCCATGATACGTAAGCTGTTGTATTATGGTCAAGTAATAAATTTACTGTTTCACTATCATTATCACCACCAAATGTATACCATTTCATACATCCTTCTTTTATTCCTATGGCACTATTTGCTTCTGTATAGGTATCACAGTTTTTTCCTAGTTTTGGATCAAAGTATACTGCTGTTCCATCTGCTACTGCGTCAGTTACTTCTCCTCCACCACTTGTTCCATCTATTTTACAGTTCTCTTCTGTGTAATCTTCTATTGTTACTTTTTCACTATCTGATTCTTTCTTTGCACACCATTTTTTATCTTTATCAACTAAAACAAAACTAATATTACCTTTACTATCTATTTTAGCACTTCCATATGCTGGTTCTTCTCCTGATAGTTTTAAACCACTATTTGGAAATGAAAATGTTTTCTCTTCACTTGTTGTCCCTGTTAAAATTCTTTCTGTATAATTAAGTCTTAATCCTTCTAATACTCCATACGCTGTATTTTCAAATGCTTTCTTTCTTGCCTGTTCTATTACTCCTATTATTATTGGTGTTGCTATTAGTGCTATAACTGCTAGTATTAATATTACAGCTAATAATTCTATTAATGTAAATCCTTTTTTATTTTTCATAAATATACTCCTCGTATAATATATTTTGTAAGTTAAAAATAACTTACAATTTAATATCTTTATAGTTAGTTTTTAACTAACAATTTTATTTATTGGCTGTGATACTCTAGTGTTAAAATATTATTGAAATA
>CALVXR010000090.1 GCA_944371445.1 uncultured Bacilli bacterium | reverse complement strand
ATTTTATATAATTATACCAAAAATAAACAAAAAAAACAAAGTTTTTCAAACTTTTACAGTAAAATATAATTCTTTACAATATATTTTTTCGAAATATAATTACAATATAAGTAATATTAAAGATATGTTAAATATTATTAATCTTATAAATTAATAAATAACTTAATTATTAAAAATTATAAAACATACTACCATTAAAATATATTAAAAGAGAGCATAAATTTTAGCTCTCTATATTTTTTCAAAATTAATTTTAAATTTACTAATATTACTTATAAGCAATTATGAATATTTTTCATATACTTCATTTGCTATTCCTTGATAATCATTAAAATCATTACTTACTGAATTTCCGTATACATCTACATCATCTATTGGAATATCATATTTAGTACAACCGAAATAAGTATAAGGATATTTTGACACTCCAGTATAAGCTTTTCCCCATACTTTTCCACCACGATTTGTTATAATTCCAACTTTTGCTGCTTCATGACGAACATCTTTTGGTATTGTAAATTTTTTTGCTAAAAGAATTTTTGCAATTAACATTAAATGATTTTTTCCATTTTCATCAATTCCTATAGAAGAAAGTTTAGATAAACTATAATTACAATAACCGGATGAATACAATCCAGGGTAAGAAAAAGTATCACACATACTTTTTGTCGTAATTTCTCCACCTACAAATTTATAAAAATTATTTATGAAAACTGCTCCTGTAACAAGCTGACTTAAAGTACCATCTTTATGCCAACCTGTTTCACTACCAATAAAAGCTGCCAAATTCTCAACTACAGCATCAGGATAATCTACAACTAACTTATCATCCACATTGGGTCTATTTTGTGGTTTTTCATTATTTTTAGTTATTATTTTTTGAACTTCTGATAACTCATTTAAATACTGTTCTTTTAACTTTTCATCACTTATTTTATTTACCGCTACTACTGCTTTATCATGAGTGTCTTGTGTAAGACTTGATTTAGCTTCTTCAACTAATTCTTTTGCATTATTAACAATAACGTTTTCAATATCATCAGGATTAGCGCACTTTACATATTTATCAATTTCAAGGTCAAGTGGTCCTAGAATAGAAAGTGTTAAACTTATAATACTTGGAACTAAAAATGTACATACAGCTGCAATAAATCTATTTTTTGCTTGATTTAATTTGTCTTTTAAAGCTGAATCATTACCAGATGCAACAACTTTTAGAATATCTATCATAACAGATACAATAAGTATAATTGGTACTACAATAGTAATAATTCTTATAATCTGTAAAATAAAATATATAATTCTTAATATTCCTTCATCATTTGGGCAATCACTTAAAATATATATAAGATTATTCATATCAATCCATCCTTCAAATTTATTATACCATATGCAAGAATATATTCGCAACAAAACTTAAATTATTATTTGTTCAATTAAAATAATTTTCTTTATACTACAATTTTTTATAAATTTCTACAAAATTATCAATATTTTTTTCAAACGTTAATTTTTTATTATTTATTGGATGAATAAATTCTAGTTTATTAGCATCTAAATACATTCTTTTAGATTTTACTTTCCCATATTTTGTATCTCCAAGTATGGGATGATTAATCTCATTAAATTGTACTCTTATTTGATGCTTTCTTCCAGTTTTTATTTCTATTTCTATCAAACTAAATTTCTCTTTTGATTTTATAACTTTATATTTTGTAATACATTTTTTTGAATTTTTTTTATCTTTAGAAACATATACTATATGATTATCATTTTCTTTTAAATACGATTCAATAGTACCACTTTTTTCTAATTTACCTACTATTATTGCTGTATACAATCTTTTAACTGCATATTTATCCCAGTTATTTTGCAAAATATTTTTAGTTTTTTCATCTTTAGCAAACACTATTATTCCTGATGTATCTTTATCTAATCTATGTACTATAAAGGCTTTCTCTTTTTTTCTATTTAAATATTCTCTTACTATATGATATAAAGTATTTTCTTTCTCTTTTTGGGTTGCTACTGTAAGTAAACCTTCTTTTTTATATACTACTAAAAGATATTTATCTTCATATAAAATATCTAAATTATCTTGTTTTGTACTATTTAAATTTATAGTTATCTTATCATTAATTTTTAATTTATAATCAAATTTAGTTACTACTTTATTATTTACTTTAATACATTTATATTTTAATAATGATTTGATTTTTTTCTTTGATATATCCTTTAATTTACTTTCTAAATATAATAATAATGTTGTTTCTTTTTCTACTATTAAATATTTCATAATATCACACTCTTCTTACCTTATACTTCTATTAAATCCATATAATTTTTTACATAACGGTTCTTTTCTAGTTCCATTAACTACTTTTATAGAATTTAAGTCATCATAAATATTAGGAGTTTTAATTCCTATTTTATTTAATTTTTTTGTATCATACTCTTTAAATGCTGCACATGGTAAAACTGTTCCATCATATTTAATTACAAGTTTTGATAATCCTGCATTACATAAATGTTTATCATTATTTAATGAGTGTATTCCTACTCTTATATTGCCATTAAAATTTTCTTTATTTTTATTATAAATACTTATAAAATCCTCTAGTTCTTCATTACTTAGCACTAGTTCTTCTTTGTTATCAAAACCTCTTCCTTGGGGAACAAAATTTAAAATGCTTATTGATTTAAAACCTTCTAGCATTTCTATAATATCTGGAAATTCTTTGTAATTTATCTTAGTTGGAATAAAATGGACATCTGTTTCTATACTTGTAGTTGAAGCAGCAGCAAGAGAGTTAATAGTTAAATCATAAAGATTTTTTGTTCCCATCATTTTATTATAAACTTCTCTATCCCATGCCTGAAAATCAAATACTATTTTATCTAATCCAATTTCTTCTAAAATCCTAAAATCATTTCTACTTAATGAGTCAAAAGGTTTGGAATCACACTCTAGATATCTATTCATTAATTTCTTTATTAAATTTTCATATTCTTCTCTTTCCATTCCCTCTTTTAAATAAGATGAATATTGTTTTCTTAAATTATTTTCTAATAATATTATCTCTGTTTTAGTCATATGAACTTTTTTCTTGATACCACTTGTAAAAAGAATTGTTTTTATATTGTTTCTTTTAGCGTATGCAATCATTTCAAATAAGTCTGGATGCATTAGTGGTTCTCCACCAGAAATAGATAATTCATTTATTCCAAAATTAGAAACAAAATAATCAATTGTTTTTTTAAACATTTCAATGCTTATCATATTTTCTTTATCTATTCCTGCACAGGAAGAACAAAAAATACAATTATTAGGACATTTTTGAATTATTTCAAAACATAAATCTTTTAACATAACATCACTTTGTTCCTTTATTTATTTTTTTTAAATATAATTTAATATAACTATTATAATCTCTATCAAATAAAATTTTTGAATTTTCTAATTTTAATAAATCATTTCTTAAAATTGGTAAATATAAATCTATAATTTCTTTTAAAGCTTCTGGATTTTCTTTAATACATCTTTCCCATCTGTTTTTTCCAATATAAGCTATTTTATCAGCATCTCTTACTATTTTTCCTTCTACCATTTTTGGATTACATGATCTTTTATGATTTACGACTGCTAAATAGCAAGCGTTTATCATTTCATTATTATATCCAAGTTTTTTCATTTCTTCTTTAAGCATTTTTCCACTTTCTTCTTCATGGCCTATATCTTTAACACTTCTTCCTACATCGTGCCAATATGCAGCTATGATGCATATTTCTTTATTAGCAGGTATTTCTTCTAATAATTCTTTTACGTAATTTACAACATCAATAGTATGTCCTATAAAATGAAGTAGATCATTTTCACATAACTTTATTTTTTCTATAGCTGCATCAATTAATCTTTTATTTTTATTATATATTCCTTCATAAACATCCATAAACATTACGATCTCCTAACAGTATACAATTATCAGCATGATAATTATTTCAATGATTTTCAAGATATTTTTTAAATTCAATTACATTTAAATATTTATATTTTATTATTGCTAATTATTATTTAAATTAAGTAAGGTTACACATTCCACATGTTCTGTATTTGGAAACATATCTACAGGTGTTATCTTACAAATATCATACTTTTTATCAAGTAATTTTATATCTCTAGCTAAAGTAACAGGATCACAAGATACATATACTATTTTTTTAGGTTCTGTTTCTAATAAAAATTTAATTGTTTCTTTTTCAAGTCCGCTTCTTGGTGGATCTACTATAACAACATCTCCTTTTTCAGTAGTAGTAGCATCTTTCGCACTCTTACATAAAAAACTAGCATTTTTTATTTCATTTTTGCTCACATTTTCATAAGCATCTAATACTGCATATTTATTAATTTCTATACCAATTACTTCTTTAGCAAACTCACTTACATAAATGCCTATTGTTCCTGTACCACAAAATAAATCTAATACTGTTTCAGTTCCATCTAAATCTGCATATTCTACTACTTTATCATAAAGTTTAACCGCACCTTTAGTATTAACTTGGAAAAATGATTCTGGAGATATTTTATATCTATATTTAGATAATATTTCTGCTATATGGCCTTTACCCATAACTAAATCATATTTTCTATCCATATATGTAACAATTGTACTAATTTTATCCGTATAGTCTCTAATTAATTTTCTTTCATCTATTTTATCTTTTATTTTAAGTATCATCATAGTTTCTAAAGTCGTTTCACTTACTCTAAGAATAATTTCCTCTATATTTTTTAAATTAAGTGTTTCTTTTATATCTGAGATAATCTCATTTAATTTAGGATGTGCAAGGAAACAAGAATCTATTTCTATGAGCTGATTTGTTTTTCTTTTATAATAACCTATTTTATTATCTTTTACTTTTAAAGTTACTTTATTTCTATAATTAAAATTATCTTCAGAAGGTAAAATTTCTTTTATTTTATTCTCCTTAACAGAGGCAAATTTATGCATTATTTCTTCTACTTTTTTCATTTTGTATTTTAACTGATTATCATAATTTAAATGAAGTAAATCACAACCACCACATTCTTTAAAATATGGACAAATCGGCTCTATTCTATCTTTTGATTTTTTATATATTTTTAAAACTTCACCTTCAGCATATTTTTTCTTAACAGAAGTAATTTTTATCTTAACTTCTTCATTAGGTAAAGCATTAAATATGAAAATTGGTAGTCCATCTATTCGCGCAACTCCTCTACCACTATGATCTAAATTTTCTATAAAAACATCTATTTCTTCGCCTAATTTCATAAAAAAACACCTCTAACTTAATTATACACTATAATTAGTTAAAGGTATATCTATATTTTTTTATATTTTATAAAGGTAAAAATCATATCTACAATAAATATTATAATTAAAGAATATGTAATAAAAGTTGGAATTTTAACTACAAATTTATCAAGTAAAGGTTTTATTACATATATTAAGAAAATCGATAGAAATCCCCATACTAGTGAAATTTCTAACGAAATATATTTTCCTATATTCCATTTTAAATGACTATAGTCCCAAAATACAATACCAAATAGTTTTTCAATTAAGATTCCACCTATAAATTCCATTAAAGTTAAAATTATTATCAAGCTAAAGAAAACAACAAGAGTTTCAAACCATCTAGGCATATGTAAATTTATAAACAGATATTTTGACACAATCAAAATAATAACTACACCTATACCATATATAGGAGTTATGGGACCATACATAATACCACTTTCAAATCTATTACCCGTTATTTTTGATACAATTGTCTCAAAAAAATAACCGAGAATAGAATATACAAAAAAAGAATTTACATAGTACATATTATTCACCACTAATAGTATGTACTAAACCTATTTTTTTATACAATAAAATCATTTTTTAAAATAAAATCTAAAAGTGCACTACAACCAGTATATATTTCTTTAAATGTAGTTTCAAAGTCTCTTGTATACCAAGGATCATCTATATCTTTAGAATTATCTGTAAAATCTAATAATTTATATACTTTTCTATCATCCATTACTATTTTTTTTATTGATCTTACATTAAAATCTTCCATACCAATAATATAATCAAAATTATTATAGTCATTTTTTGTTAACTGTTTTGCTTTTCTTTTATTAAATGAAATATTTTTTTCTTTTAATTTTTCTTTGGCTAAGTAATACATATCATTACCTATTTCTTCAGTACTAGTAGATCTTGATTCAATAATAAATTTATTTAAAAGTCCTCTTTTTTTTATTAAATCTTTCATAATAAATTCAGCCATAGGCGATCTACATATATTTCCGTAACATACAAACATTATCTTAATCATAAAAATCTCCCTTTACAATATATACATTTATATTATATGTATACACAATTATAATAACATATATATCCTAAAAAATGGTATAATATTTAATGATAATTAGGTGATGATATGAAAAATAATAAGTTTATTTATTTATCTAGATTAATAGCAGGATTAATCTTTACTATATTTATTAGTTACTTATTTATAAATATTCCTATGAAAGACAAAAAAGAAGTAAAGTGTAAAGACTGCTTAAAAACTGAAGATTTACTAAAAAAACAAAACGGTGAAGATTTAAATGATATAAAAAAAGTTATAGAAAAAGCACATGAAAAAGAAGAAGTAATAGAAGAAGAAAAACCTAGTGTTCCAGTTACAGAGAAAAGTCCTAAAGAAGCATTTAGATATAATAATGCTGTTATAATGGGTGATTCTTTTGTAGAAGGAATGAATGCATATGAAGTTTTATATGAAGAAAACACTATTTGGACAAGAGGTAAACGAATCGATAACTTTTATGATGATTTAGATAAAGCAATTCTTAAAAATCCTAATATTCTTATTTTAGTTTATGGTTCAAATGATGTTCAAATGTGGGGAAGTAATGTTAATTCATTTATTAATGCCTATAGTAAAGCAATAAATACTATAAAAGAAAAATTACCTAATACTAAAATTTATATTTGCTCTATTTTTGAAGTTAGTGAAAGTGCGAAAGAAAAAGATAATACTTTTATAAATATACCTTTATTTAATGAAAAATTAAAAATGTTTGCTGATGAAAACAATATTACATTTATAGATAGCTCATATATAATAAAAGAAAACAGTGATCCTTATAGCTATGATGGAATTCATCCAAAGGCATTTTTCTATCCTAAATGGGCTAGTGATATAGTATCGAAAACTAATATGAGGTGAAATATGAAAAAAACTAATACAATCTTTTTATCAATATTCGTTATATTTTTATTAATACTCCCTTTTTTATGCACTGATAAAGCAGTTAAATTTAATGACTTAAAAAAAGAAATAGAACCTTTTATTGATAAAAAAGTATTAAAATTGCAAGATAAAAACGATATTTACAAAGAATATAAATTAAATAGTTCTTATTATGAATCATTTATAAGTTATAATTCAATTTCATATATGGAAGTAGAAGAAATTACAATATTTAAAGAAGATGATAAAACTAAACAAGAATATATTTTAGATAAAATTAAAAATCATATAGATACAAAAATAAAAACTTTTGAAGGATATGGTGAAAAACAAGTTCAAATGCTAAATAATGCTTATATAGATATCAAAGGTGACTATATCTTTTGTATAGTTTTAAAGGATAATCAAGAAATAAAAGAAAAAATCAATAAATTATTTTAAAGGAGAATTAATATGTCATTTAATAGTATTACTTTTTGTTTTAAATTTCTACCATTAATTTTATTTATTTATTTTTTTATTCCTAATAAAATTAAAAATGCTTATTTATTAGTTGCTAGTTTAATATTTTATGCATTTGGAAGTGCTAAAGACTTAGGAATAATGATTTTACTACTCATATATAACTTTTTTGCAGTAAATAAAATGAATAAACTTAATAATAGATATAGAAAATTAAAATTTTTAGAAATTATTTTTGTAAATGTTTTCTTGCTTTGTTATTTTAAATATTACTTCTTATTTTTGGATTTTGTTACTTATAACAAGGAATTTTCCTATAAAAAATTTTTATTACCTCTTGGATTTTCATTTTATATATTTTCCATGCTTTCATATGTATTTGATGTATTTAGAAAAAAAATACCAAATGAAACAAATATTATATCATTTGGTTTATATATAACTTTTTTTCCGAAATTATTAATGGGGCCTATTGTTAGATATGAAGATTTTAAAAAAAATATAGAAAATCATCCTTTTAGTTCAGAATTATTTCATAATGGTTTTAAAAGATTTATAATTGGGCTTGCTATGAAAGTAATGCTTGCTAATACATTTTTAACTTTAACTAGTTCTTATCAAGTAAATTCTATGCTAGGAGCTTGGATTATAATTTTAGCTTATGCTTTTCAAATATATTTTGACTTTGCAGGATATTCTAATATGGCAATAGGTTTATCTAATTTATTTGGATTTCAAATAGAAGAAAACTTTAACTATCCATATATATCAAAAAGTGTAAGTGAATTTTGGAATAGATGGCATATTACTTTAGGAAAATGGTTTAAAGATTATATCTATATTCCACTTGGAGGAAATAGAACTAGTAAATTAAAAATGATTAGAAATCTTATGATTGTTTGGATTCTTACAGGAATGTGGCATGGTGCTAGTTATAATTTTATAATATGGGGTCTTTATTTTGGTATAATTGTTGTTTTAGAAAAAACAGTTTTCAAAAATTTACTTAAAAATGTTCCTAGTTTTTTAAGAATTATTCTAACTTTTATTTTAGTTTCTATAGGATGGATTTTCTTCTTTAATAACGATATAGAAAAAATAATGATTCATTTAAAATATGCATTTGATTTTAATAATAAAATAGATACTGAAGCTTTATTTTTAATTAAAAATTATTATTTAATATTTATAATTGGATTCATAGGATCTATGCCTATTTTTGATAAAATAGGAACAATTTTATATGAAAAACACTTTGTTTTATACAACATATTAACTAATATTGCTATTATATTACTTACTATTTTATCTATTTCTTATATGATAAGTGGTTCTTATACATCATTTTTATATTTTAATTTCTAGGAGGCATTATGAAAAAAAACGTATATGTTATAGGCTGGGTATTATTTGTAATATTTGGATTTTTCTTTTTTACATTTATACTAACAAGTGATAAGACTTTTTCTAAAGAAGAAAATAGAACTTTAACACAAAAACCTAAGTTTACATTAACTTCATTTATTAATAACGATTATCAAAAAGAATATGAAAGCTATTCAAGCGATCAGTTTACTAATAGATCATTTTGGATGCAGATAAAAACAAATACAGAGAAATTTTTAGGTGTAAAAAAAATAAATGGTGTTTATTTTGGAAAAAATAATATGCTTATAAGTGAGAGCGCTAGTCCTAGTAAAGATTTTATAAACAGAAGAATAGAAAATATTTTAAAATTAAAAAATAAATATAATGATAAATACTTAGAGCTTCTTTTAATACCAAATAAAATAGGAATATATAAAAATGATGTAGATTATAATGTAGATCAAGAAAAACTTTATAATAGTTTTGTTGATTCTTTAGGAAATGATATTGTAAAGATAAATACTTTTGATATTTTAAATAAACATAAAAATGAAAAAATATTTTATGATACTGACCATCACTGGACAAGTTTAGGAGCAAAATACATTAGTGATGAGTTTACTAAATCTAATGATAAATATGATATTTATACAAGTAATGATAAATTTGTAGGTACACTTGCTAATAAAATTGCTTATTATAAAAATTATGATGAAATAAATCTCTATATTCCTCAAAATGATATAAAATTATATGTTGAATATTCTGATGATAAAAATATATATACTTCTTTATATAAACTAGATAAACAGTTTTCTTCTAGCCCATATGATATATTTTTAGGTGGAAATCATAGTACAGTAAGTATTAAGACAAGTTCTAAAAATGAAAGAAAATTACTTATTTTAAAAGATTCATATGCAAATTGTTTTGTTCCATTCTTAACTAGTTATTATAGCGAAATAACTTTAGTTGATCCTAGATATTATTTTGATGATTTAGATAAATTAATAAAAGAAAAAGAAGTAACTGATATTTTACTTCTCTATAATATGAATACTTTCTTTGAAGATACTTCTTTTGATGATTTAATTGATAATATAAAATAAGGTTGTTAAATTAACTTAACAATCTTTTTCTATTTTATAATTCCATATTCCTAAATGACCTTTAGCATTAATAGGTTTAATTACTTTTATATCTTTTAAAATCCAAGCATATCTTCCTACTTTATATTCACCACATACATATTCTTTTTTATTTTTTTTTATTTCTTTTAAGAAATCTTCATCCATATACTTACAATCAACCAAATTACATTTACAAATTATTTTCCCATAACTCATACTACTTTTTCCAACTATTTCCATAAGTTCTTTTCTTTCTTTAGTTTCTTTAGAAATTTTGCTTAAGCTTGCGTGAATATATAATTCTCCTCTATAATTTGTTTTCCAACTTCTTGTTTCTATATACTTATCTTTATTTCTAATTAATGTTGCCCAAGGCTATTTTATACTTAATACTTTCATAATTATCTAACTTTCTTATTTTTAATTTCACTATTTTATATACATCATATAAATTTTTTATAACACTTTTTTTTATAATTAATATTAGTTTCATATAAATCATTATCTATATTTTTGTAGTTATCCTAATATTTTTCTTAAATATTGTCATATTTTTTTATTATAGTTTCTGAAACTCTAATTCCATCCATAGCAGCAGTAGTAATACCTCCTGCGTATCCAGCACCTTCACCGCAAGGATATACTCCTTTTAAATTTGCTTCAAAGTTTTCATTTCTTTCTATTCTAACTGGTGATGATGTTCTACTTTCTATACCTGCTAAAATAGAATCTTCTCTATCAAATCCTTTTATTTTTTTACCAAAATTAGGAATAGCTTCTTCTATTGCTTCAGTAATATAATTAGGCAGTAGTTCTTTTAAATTACTAAAAGTATACTCTCCTTTAATACAAGGTTTAACTTCTTCATAACCTTTTGAAACCTTACTATCTTTAAAATCTTTCCATAATTGAACTGGTATTTTAGTATTTCCTTTTTGATAAGCTATTTCTTCAAGTTTTCTTTGAAAATTAATTCCATCAAGTGGTAATAATCCAAAATCATCTGGTGTTATTGTTACTACAATAGCACTATTAGCATTTTCTTCATTTCTATCATGATTACTCATTCCATTTACACAAAGCATGCCTTCCTCACTTGAAGCATTTACTACAAATCCTCCAGGACACATACAAAATGAGTATACCCCTCTTTTTTTAGTTGTAGTATAAGTTAATTTATAACTAGCTTTATTTAAAATTTTACTATATTTTTTTCCATATTGAGATTCATCAATCATCTTTTGTAGGTGCTGAATACGAACACCTATTGCAAATGGTTTTGCTTTCATATCAAAACCTTTTTCTAATAATAGTTCAAATGTATCTCTAGCACTATGACCGATTGCTAAAATTAACTCATTACATTCTATTTCTTCTTTACTATTTACTTCTATAGAAACCAATTCATTATTTTCAAAATTTAAATTTGTAAGTTTAGTATTATATAAAAAAGTTCCACCTTTACTTATAATATATTCTCTCATATTAGATATAACTTCACTTAAAAGATCTGTTCCTATATGTGGTTTTTGTAAATATAATATTTCTTTTGGAGCGCCATGTTTTATAAAAGTCTCAAATACTTTTTTACCTCTAAATTCTTTATCTTTAACAAGAGTATTTAGTTTTCCATCAGAAAATGTTCCTGCGCCTCCTTCTCCAAATTGTACATTTGAGTTAGGATTAAGAATACCTGTTTTCCAAAAATTTGAAACAGAAGCTTTTCTATCTTCCATTTTTTCTCCTCTATCTATTATGATAGGATTATAGCCGTTTTCTGAAAGAATATATGCAGCAAATAACCCTGCTGGCCCCATACCAACTATTACTGGTTTATTTTTCATTTGTTTAGTTCCTTTTTTTGGCACTTTATATTCTTCTATAGGAGATAATGAAATATCATTAGATTTATTATATTTTAATATTTGTGCTTCATTTTTTACATTTACATCAAATTCATATACATAAAATATACTTTCTTTTTTTCTTGCATCTATTGATTGTTTTTTTATATCAAAAGATATTATATCATTTTTAGAAATATTTAATTTGTGAGCTATTTTTGATAGTTTTTCTTCTTTACTATCTAATTCTACTAATACTTTTACTTGCTTTACTCTAATCATTTTTATCACCTATATTTTTCCCTGCAAGCATGCCACTTATCCAAGCAAATGTTAAATTATAACCACCGCAGTCTCCATCTACATCTAATAGTTCTCCTATTATATATAAATTTTTTTCTAATTTTGATTCCATTGTTTTAACATTTATTTCTTCTAATGATACTCCACCTTTACAAACCTGTGATTCTTCAAAAGAACTTATTTTAGTTATTTTAAGTGTAAATGAAATAAGTTTTTGTATTAAATTTTTTTTCTTTTCTATATTTAATTCATTCCAAAAATCATCTTTATTTATTTTTGATAATTTCAATATAACATGTATTAATTTATAGTTTAAAAATCCTTCTAAAAATTGTTCTATAGTTCTATTTTTTAGTTTTTTATTTCTTTCTTCTAAATAATTACTAGCTTCATTAAAATTATTTAACCAAGGCATGAAATTAATAACAATTTCTTCTTTTTTTCCTTCCATTAAACCTTTACTTGCAAGTCCACTTAAATTAAAAATACATATACCACTTACTCCATTATTAGTAAGCTGTATTTCTCCTTTTTCTTCTTTTATAATTTTATTATTTTCTAAAAGAGATACTTTTACATCAGCCCTAACTCCACCCCAGTTTTTAAAATAACTTTCTTCTCCTTTAAGCTGAGATAATGATGGATATATATTAGTTATTTTATGTCCAAAAAAACGCGCTAATAAATATCCACTTCCATCAGAACCTGTTTTAGGATATGCTTTAGAACCAGTAGCTAGTATTACTTTATCTGCATTATAAGTATTATTTTCTGTTTCAATCACAAATTTATTATTATTTTTATTTATTTTAGTAACATTTTCACCTGTTATTATTTTTACACCTTTTATTTTTGCTTCTGTTAGTAATGCCTCTTTTATGCTTGTTGCTTGATTTGAATATGGATAATAATATCCATCTTTTATTTTAGGTACTATTCCTATTTTATTAAAAAAATTCATTATTTCATCAGTATTTTCTTTTGTTATTATATCTTTAATTAATTCATTATTTTCTGAATGATAATGATTTATATTTTGATCTTCATTATAATAATTACATCTTCCATTTCCTGTAATTAATATCTTTTTAGCACTCGTATCATTTCTTTCAAGTATTATTACTTCACTACTATTTTTAGCTGCATATATTGCTGAAATAAGCCCTGATGCACCAGCTCCTATAATAATTGTTTTCATTTTATCACCACACATTTATATAAGTAATTATATCATACGGCAGACTGCGTCCGCAACCTAACTTGCAAACTTTCTAAAACTAATATATAATAACATTTACAAATTTCAACTGTCAGAAAAAAGGCCGACCTATATAAGTCCTTTTCTTAAT
>CALVXR010000089.1 GCA_944371445.1 uncultured Bacilli bacterium | reverse complement strand
AATATGATAACAGAAGGAAATTTAGAAAACTTTGATATGCAAATTAATAAGGATTTTATGCTTGTTGATTTTTATGCGACTTGGTGTGGACCATGTAAAATGCTAGCACCTGTAGTAAAAGAAGTCGTTAAAGAACAGAATATAGAGGTAACTGTAATAGATATTGATAATAATATAGAACTTGCACAAAGATATGCAGTTATGAGTGTTCCAACACTTATGATTTTTAAAAACGGTGAGTTAAAAGCAGTTAATACTGGATATTTGCATAAAGAAGCTTTACTTGAATTTATTAATCAAAATAAATAGTACTTTATAAGTACTTTTTTTCATGTTATAATAAAATAGGTGGTAAAGTGAATATAATAAAAAAGAATTATGGAATTATTATATCTATTATAATTGTTTTTGTATTTTCTATATATCTATATGTAGATACATCTAAAATAAGAGAATATACATTAATAAAAAGTTATTTTGATACAAATGTTAATATAAAGCTATATACATCTTATCGAAAAGGAAATAAAGTAAAAAAAGAAATAGATAACTTGTGTAGTTATTATGATAAATTAATAAGTAATGATAAAGATTTTGAAAATATAATTAATCTACATACAATAGAAAATAAGAAAACAAAAGAGTCTTTTTTTACTATTCCTAAAGAATTATATAATTTAATAGAATATGGTATTAAATTAAAAGAAGAAACAAATTCAATGATAGATATTAATGAAGGAAATTATTTAGATTATTATAGAAATATAATAAACGGTGAAAATATAGATAAAAATATAACTAATAATAATGAAGTTAAATTAATTGGTGTTGATTCAATTTTAAATAATCATCCTAATTTAGATTTTCATAAAATAATAAGAGGATATGTAAATGAAGAAATAATAAAAATATTAAAAAAAGAAAAAATAGATAAATATATTATAAATATTGGTGGAAATATTAGTTTTGGCAATCATTATAATAATGGAAAATATAAATTTGCATTAGAAGATCCTTTTGAATCTGAAAATTATTATTATTATTTAAATATTGAAAATAAATATGTTTCAAGTATGCAAATGGATGAACTAAAAGAAAAAGATGGGAATTATTATCATTTATATTTAGATTATAAAACAAAAAAACCAGCTAATAATTTTAAAGATGTTGTAGTGATATCAGATAATCCTATGAAAAGTGAAAAATATAAAAATATTTTATATCAAAAAAGTTATGAAGAAGGACTTGAATATATAAAAGATAAAAATATAGATGTTATTTGGTATACATTTGATAATAAAATATATAAGACAGATGGAATTAAAAAATATAAATAATATACTTTATAAATAATATTTGGTATAATAACAAAGGTGATTAACTATGAAAAAAATAATATTAATATCATCTTTTCTAACTATTATAGATCAGATGATAAAATTAATAGTAGATAAATATTTAATGCTTGGAGAAAGTATTAAAATAATAGATAATTTTTTTTATCTTACATATGTTAAAAACTATGGTGCAGCATTTAGTATTTTAACAGGAAGTACATTATTCTTAATTGGTATTGGTTTTTTAGCTTTATTACTTATATACTATTTCTTAATAAATAATAAAAAGTTAAGTAAAATAGAATTAATTACATATGGTTTTTTAATAGCTGGAATTATAGGTAATTTATTAGATAGAATAATAAGAGGATATGTTATAGATTATTTAGATTTTAAATTAATTGGTTATAATTTTCCAATCTTTAATTTAGCAGATACTTTTATAGTGTTATCAGTTATAATTATCATGTATATGACCTTAAAGGAGGAATATAATGGAAAAAATAATAATAAAAGAAAATAATGTCAGAATTGACTCTTATTTAGTAGAAAAATTAAATATGAGCCGTTCTAAAATTAAAAAACTTATAGAAGATGAAACAGTCAAAGTAAATTCTAAACCTGTAAAAAGTAGTTATAAATTAAAAGAAAATGATATAATTACTGTAGATGAGATAAAAGAAGAAAAAATGGATGTGATAGCGGAAAATATTCCTTTAGATATTGTTTATGAAGATGAAGATGTAGTAGTAGTAAATAAACCGAATAAAATGGTAGTTCATCCAGCACCTGGACACTATAGTGGGACACTTGTAAACGCTCTTTTGTATCATTTTGAAGCGTTAAGTGATATAAATGGAAGTATTAGACCTGGAATTGTACATAGAATAGATGCTGAAACTACTGGACTTCTTATGATAGCAAAAAATAATAAAGCACATGAAATACTTGCAAAAGAATTAGAAGAAAAGAAGACTTATAGAAAATATGTAGCTTTAGTTCACGGTGTAATTTCACATGATACAGGAACTATAGATGCTCCAATTGGAAGGGACGAGAGCGACCGAAAAAAAATGAAAGTAACAGATGTTAATAGTAAAGAAGCTATAACACATTTTAAAGTATTAGAAAGATATAATAAAGCAACATTAATTGAACTTAGATTGGAGACAGGAAGAACACACCAAATAAGAGTTCATATGAACTATATTGGCTTTCCAGTTGTAAATGATCCTGTGTATGGAAGAAGAAAATTAATAGATGAAACTGGACAGTGTTTACATGCTAAAGAACTTGGATTTATTCATCCAAGAACAGGAAAAGAAATGCATTTTGAATGTGAACTTCCAGAATGTTTCATTAATATTTTAAATAAATTTAAAAATGACGAAATTTAAAAATAATTAAAATTGTGTTAAAATAGACTAAATGAGGTGATAATGTGCAAGAAATAACATTTGGAAAAACAGATGAATTAGTTATGAAATTACTTCACTTTTTTATAACAGAAGAAGGATATACACCAATAATTTTACATGGTGCTCAAAATGAAATTTGGCTAGAAAATTTAGAAAATGAGTATAAAATTATAAGGATCGTTTCAAATTACATTCATAACGATGAACAATTTAAATATGATTTATTTAAAACTAATCATATTCTAAAAAAAATAAAAAGAAAAACATTTTCTTTTGGCCTACCAACAATTAGTATATTTGTTAATTTAGGAGATAATGTACATAATATGGAAAAACTTTCATTTAAAAATATTTCCTGTATAGAATTAAATGATATGGATGATTTAAATAAAAGTACATTTTTAAAAGAAATATTTCCTAAAATAACAAAAGAAAATAATTTTAAAGAAGAGGGCGCTGAACTTTTTATGAAATTAACAGTTGATATAAATAAAAAAAGTGAAGCAGAAGCTAAAAAAAATGAAGAAATTTTTAAAACTAAAAAACCAATAATTACATATGCATTATTATTTATAAATACTATATTATTTTTAGCATCACATATAGATATAAATATAATAAATAAATTTGTTTTAGTAAGTAGTCATAATATGGGAAACGAATACTATAGAATAATTACAAGTATGTTTTTACACTATAGTTTAATACATTTTACTTTTAATATGTATGCACTTTATATAATTGGAACGCAGCTTGAGAGCTTTTTAGGTAAATATAAATATTTATTTGTATATATGATAAGTGGAATAAGTGGAAGTTTATTATCGATGGCATTTTTACAAGATAGTGCATCACTTGGTGCTAGCGGAGCTATATTTGGTCTTTTAGGATCACTTGTATATTTTGGTTATCATTATAGAGTGTATTTAGGGACAGTTATTAAATCACAAATAATACCACTTATTTTATTAAATTTATTACTTGGATTTACTATATCTGGTATTGACAATAGTGCTCATATAGGGGGCCTTATAGGTGGTGTTTTAGCTACTATAGCAGTTGGTGTAAAATATAAATCAACTAATTATGAAAAAATAAATGGATTTATAGTATTAATGATATATATTGTATTTTTATTATTTTTGGCATTTAAGATAGCATGACAAATTACCATTTAAAAATGGAAGAAATAATTAATAATCTTCCTAATGATAAAATTCCTAGTCTCTTACTGCATGCATGCTGTGCACCATGTTCATCATATGTATTAGAAATTTTATCTAAATATTTTAATATTACTATATTTTACTATAATCCAAATATAACACCAAAAGAAGAATTTGACAAAAGAATAGTAGAACTTAAAAAATTAGTATCAGAAATTCCTCATAAAAATGAAATAAAAATTATTGAAGGAAGTTATGATAACGATATTTTTGAAAATAGGATAAATGAGTATAAAAATCTTGGTGAAAGAAGTAAAAGATGTTTTGAGTGTTATAGTTTAAGATTAGAAGAAACTGTAAAACTTGCTAAAGAAAAAAATTTTGATTTTTTTACAACAACACTTTCAATAAGTCCTTATAAAAATGCAAATTGGCTTAATGAAATTGGAGAAAAGTTAGAAAAAAAGTACAATATAAAATATTTATATGCTGATTTTAAAAAAAATAATGGTTATAAAAGGTCAATAGAACTATCTTTGATGTACGATTTATATAGGCAAGATTATTGTGGTTGTATTTATTCTAAAAAAGAAGAAGAAGTAAGAAAGAAGGCAAAATATGAAAAATGCAAAAGTTTATAAAAGATTATTAGTTTTACTTGCTGCAGGAACATTTTCTCTTCAAACAGTAGGATGTACATCTGATACAAAAGAAGAGATAATAATGGAAAATAATGATAAAAGTAATAGTGAAATAGATAATGAAATTTCAAGTGAAAATAAAGATGAAGAAGTATTAAAAAAAATAGATGAATGGATGAGTGACACTAATAATATTTTAAATTATGAAAAAATGGATAATTTAAATAATACTATAGAAGAAGCTCTTATTAAAATGACTGATTTTGTAGTTTTTGGAGGAACTATTACTCTTGATAGTGGAGAAGAAGTAACATTAAAAGACTGCAGCAAAGAAGTAGCTAGCAAAATAGAAAGTGTTTATTCATTAATTATGGCTAAAGTAGAAGAAAAATTTCCTGGAACTATTTCTAAATTAGGAGATTATTTTAATGAAGTGAAAGATTTTACTAAAGATAAGTCAAAGGATGTTAAAGAGTATTTAGGTGATAAAATAGATGAATATATTGAATCTGGATATCAAAATGGATATTATGATGAATCTACATATGATTTTATGAAAAAATTTAAAGAAGGTATTGGTCCACAATTAAAAGAAGATTTCAACAACGGTAAAGAGACTATAAAAGATTTATATAATAAAGGAAAAGATGCATGGAATAATTATTTAGAAGAAAGACAAGCAATAAAAACAAAATAAAAGTTCACAATTCAGTGAACTTTTTATATTTTTCTATATAGACCTATAGCTTTTCCTAAAATAATAACATTATTTAAAATAATAGGTTCCATAGTATCATTTTCTGGCTGCAATCTAATGTGATCTTTTTCTTTGTAAAAGGTTTTCAAAGTAACTTCATTTTCTTCTGTCATAGCAACGACAATTTCTCCATTACGAGCAGTATTTTGTTTTTCAACTATGACAATATCTCCATCAAGTATTCCAGCATTAATCATACTAGTTCCACTAACATTTAAAGTAAAAACTTCTTTTTGCTTTGGAATTAGATATGAAGGTAGTGTGAAAAATTCATCTGGTTTTTCAATAGCTTCAATAGGGTTTCCTGCTGTTATTTTTCCTAGTAAAGGTACTTTAGTAACTTCTTCAGATGCATTAGCATATTCATTATCTACTAAAAGTTCTATAGCTCTATTTTTAGAGCTATCTTTTTTTATAACACCTTTATTTTGAAGATTTTCTAAATGAGCATGAATAGTAGCAGGAGAAGATACACCTAAAGCTTTCCCAATTTCTCTTACAGTTGGTGGAAAGCCATGAGAAACAATATATTCTTTTATGTAATTTAATATTTCTTCTTGTCTTTTTGTTAAATCTTTCATAAATTCCTCCTTTATGTCCTAAATACATAATAACATATGTTTACACAAAAGTCAAACGAATGTTTGTAAAATATATTGACACGAATAAATGTTCGTGATAATATTATTTTAGAAAGAGGAGGTAATATTATGAAAGAAATATTGAAAAGTAAAGGAATGTTTATATTTGTATTATTTATGGTTGGAACTTTATTTATAAATGCTAGGGATATTCAAAAAATGGAAACTAGTGAAGTTAATTCAGAACCTATTTATAATGTAAATATTTAAAATAGTTTTATTTTTTCTTTATAAATACCATTTTATTTGATATAATAAATATATAGTGAGGAATGGTAAAATGGATAATCAATGTATTAACAATATAAAATCATTAGCTATTGATATGATTGATGCTGCTGGAAGTGGACATCCTGGAATTGCTTTAGGTGCTGCGCCAATAATATACACAGTTTACAGTAGACATTTAGTTACCAGTTATATAAGTGACGATTTTGAAAATAGAGATAGATTCATATTATCTGCTGGTCATGGGTCTGCGCTTTTATATGCTACTTATTTTATGGCAGGTTTTGAATATAGCATAGATGATTTAAAAAAATTCAGACAGTTTGGTTCTAAAACTCCAGGACATCCAGAATATGGAGTTTGTCCTAGAGTTGAAACTACTACTGGACCATTAGGTCAAGGAATAGCAACTGCCGTTGGTATGGCTATTGGAATGAAAATTAAAAATGAAACACATAAGCAAGTTTTAAAGAAAGATTTATTTGATTCTAAAGTCTATGTTTTATGTGGTGATGGTGACTTAATGGAAGGAATAAGCTATGAAGCAGCCTCTCTAGCGGGAACTTTATCATTAAATAATTTGATTGTTTTATATGATTCAAATAAAGTTAGCCTTGATGGAAAAACTGATATAACATTTACGGAAGATGTTATAAAAAGATTTGAGGCAATGGGATGGTATACTCTAGAAGTTAAAAATGGAGATAGCGTACAAGCAATAGATAAAGCAATTATAAAAGCAAAAAAGCAAAAAAAACCAACATTTATTAAAATTAATACAAAAATAGGAAAGGATTCCTTATTAGAAAATACTAACACAGTACATGGGAAACCACTTACAGAAGAAGATATAAAACAGTTAAAAGCAAAATTAAAAGTCCCAAATGAAAAATTCTATTATGATCAAAAAGCTAGAAATTATTTTAGAAACAAAATTATGGAAAGAAGTACTGATAAAATAGAAAAATTTCATAATGAATACAATGAATATATTAAAACTGTGGGTAGAGGAGCAAATGAAAGTGCTATTACTTTGAGAGATGAAGATTTTGAAATAGTCATTGGTAAAAAAGAAGCTACAAGAGTTAGTAATTCTAAAGTTATGCAAGTTATTGCTGATACCTTAACAAATTTTGTAGGTGGAAGTGCTGATTTAGCATCTTCAACAATGGTTGAATTAAAAAAATACGAAAAAATAAATAAGTCTAATTTTACTGGAAAGAATATTTGTTTTGGTGTAAGAGAACATGCTATGGGAGCAATTTTAAATGGTTTGGCACTTACAAATTTTAAAGTGTTTGGTTCAACATTCTTAGTATTTTCCGATTATTTAAAAGCAGCTATTAGGTTGTCAGCTCTTATGAAATTACCAGTAAATTATATATTTACTCATGATTCAATTACTGTTGGTGAAGATGGTGCAACACATCAGCCTATAGAACAAATTGCAATGCTTAGATCTATTCCAAATTTATATGTATTTAGGCCTTGCGATATAAAAGAAGTAATAGGGTCATGGCAAGTAATGATCAATTCTAAAAAACATCCAAACGCTTTAATTTTATCTAGAGGAGAATGCGAAATTTTAAAAAATAGTAGTTCTTTAAAGACACAAAAAGGCGCATATATAATTCGTAGTGAAAAAGAAAAATTAGACGGGATTATTATAGCAACTGGATCAGAAGTTGAAACAGCTTTAGATGTTGCTAATACATTATATATAGAAAAGAAATTAGATTTTAGAGTTGTAAGTATGCCTTGTTTGGAATTATTTGAAATACAAGATATAAATTATAAAAATAGTGTGTTATCAGATGACATTAGAACATTCACTATAGAAGCCGGTTCTTCATATGGGTTATGCAAATATGCTACAAATTCAAAGCATAATATATCAATTGATAGTTTTGGTGTAAGCGGGAAGAAAGAAGATGTTATTAAATATTTTAAATTTACAAAACAGCATATAGTTAGAAGAATAGAACAAATTATGGAGGAAGCAAATGAAAAATAAAGCATTTACTTTAGTTGAACTATTGGCTGTTATTGTAATTGTTGGAATAATAGCTGTTATCATTACCCCTACAGTCATAAATAAAATTGATGAAAGTAAAAATAAAACTTATCTAAAGCAAACCAAAATATTAGAAGAGGAAGCAAAAAAATGGTCATTAAGAAATAGTCATTTATTAAGTGAAGAAAACAAATATTATCTAAAATTGGATAAATTAGTTGAAGAAAAATTAATTACATCGGATGATATAATTGATCCAAGAGATGGAAGTATTATGAATGGATGTATTGTAATTGAGTATTTAAAAGAATATCAACAATATTCATTTGAATATAATGAAAATACATGTGATGCTTTAAAAGGATAGTACTATGAAAATATTAGTAAGTGATTTTGACGATACTTTATATACTTTAGATTATTTAAAAAATATAGAAAAAATCCAAAATTTTGTTAACAATGACAATATGTTTATTATAGCAACAGGTAGAAATTATACACAGCTTTTAGAAGACATTGAGGATTACTATGTTCCATTCTTTTTCTTAATATGTGACGATGGTGCAGCTATTTATAATAGAAGGGGAGAAAGTCTTTTTAAACAAGTTATAAATAAAACTTCTGCACTTAAAATTTTTGAAAAACTTAGAAATAATAAAGAAATAAGTGAGGCTTATTTTGATAACGGAGAAGAATATAGTTTAGATAATAATTCCGCTATTAAAATAATTGGTAAGCCTAAAAATATACAAAAAGCTCAAGTAATATTAGATGAAATATTAAATGAGTTTTCTGAAGTTCAAGGATATATAAGTGAAAACTGGATTAATATTACAAGTAAAAATGTATCTAAAGCAACAGGAATAGAATATTTAATTAATAAGTATAATTTAGAAAATAATAAGATATTTGTAGTTGGAGACAATATAAATGACATTTCTATGTTTGATAAATTTACTGGCTATTGTATAGGAAACAAATGTGAAGACTTAAAGAAAAGGAGTTTTAAAAATGTTTCTTCTATAGCGCAGGTTATTGATGAAATAGATGTAAAATAAATATTTATATGTCGTATTTTGTAGAAATATTGTGTACAATATTTCTTTTTTTTGTTATAATTGATATATATGAGAATAGAGGGATTTATATGTTTGATGTAAAAAAAATATTTACAATGTTAGTTTTGTTAACAACACTCTTTTTAATTAATACTGTAGATGCAAAAGCAGCATATAATGTAAGTGTTGTATCTACAAATGGAAGAGAACAAAATATTGGATCATACAGCGATTATAATAGTGCTAAAACAGCTATGAATAATTATAATTCTACTACTGAACATGTAGCAGTTATAAAAGAAAATAATGAAATAATAGATGCTAAATATGCACTTATTAAATTTAAATTTGATCCATCTGCTCCCCTTGCAGAAGATGGCAGAAATCAGCATAGGTTATTTGCTAATGTAAGTGATAAATATGAATTTACAACAGTTCATGCAGCTTATGGTACTGATGCCGCATTTATAGATTATAATGATACATATAAAAGAGCTAAAGTAAAAATAAGTGGCTATACTGGATGGGTAAATAGGGGATATTATGAAATAATACCAATATCTCGTATTCAAGATGGTGATTTATGGATTGCCATTAAAGATTCTACTTGGGGAGTTGAATCAAGTAAAAATATATTAACAATTACATCGACTACACCTATTGCAGTAAGAAAAGGACATTCTACATCATCAGAAAAATATGGAGATACTACAAAAGGATATACTTATCAGTTTTTTGATAAATATAATGATGGAATTTATACATGGTATAGAATAAACGGGTATAATACTAAAACTTATTATGTTAATTATGAAAATAATAATAATTTATTACATTATTTTGGGACATATAACAGTCAAGGTATGACTAATTTAGGTAAATCTCCAGACTTTTTAAAAGCATATACAACTTATTTTAGTTATGATGGAAATTTTTTCTATATGGATTTAAAAGATATGCTTATTGATTATAAAAATAATAGTAGTGAAAATGCTGTTAATGCAGGTAAAGCATTTTATCCATATTACCTATATTTACCAAATCATTCCTTAACTAAATATACAGCTAATGATTTTGACCAGGTTATCAAAAATTTAGGTTATTCAAGTAAGAGTCAATCAGCTATGTATGGAGAAGGAAATAATTTTATTTTAAGTCAAGATAAATATGGTGTTAATGCGCTTCTAACATTTTCTGCAGCTTTAAATGAAAGTAATGCTGGGACAAGTGCTATCGCACTAAAAAAGAACAATTTATTTGGACATAATGCATATGGTTCTGATCCTTTTGCTAATGCAACATATTATAATACCGTAGCTGAAGGAATTATGGCTCATGCTAGAATGACAGGTGATGGATATAATCATCCAAATGATGATAGATATTTTGGAGGTCATTACGGTAATAAAGGTAGTGGTATGAACATAAAATATGCAACTGATCCATATTGGGGAGAAAAAATGGCGATGAATGCTTATGTTAAAGACTCAGGATTCGGTATGCAAGATTTTAATGGTAATACAATTGGTGTAAAAAAAGATTCTTCTTCTGTTCCAATCAAAAAATCTCCAAGTTCTAGTAGTCCAACAATTCATTTATTAAATAATAAATCATATAATACACCTAATATGCCAGTTGTAGTCATTGACAGAGTTTATAATGAAGGTAGATATTGGTATAAAGTATATACAGATGCAGCTTTAAATGAAAATCAAGATGTAGCTGATGTTGATTATGATTTTAATAAAAGTTATGGATATATTGATGAAAACTTTTTAAGAGTTGATAATAATCAACCAATTATAATTGCATCTGATAGAGCAATTAATAAGGGTGAACAAATAGATTTAATGAGTGGTGTAATAGCTACAGATGAAGAAAATGGAAATATTACATCAAGTGTTAAAATAAGTGGTAAAGTTTATGTTAATATTCCGGGTGAATATAAAATAACTTATACAGCAACTGATAATCAGCAATATAGTGTATCAAAAACTATTACTGTAACTGTTAAAGGTGATGTTGTACCAGAAATATATGCTGAAGATAGAAAAATAGTTCAGTATAAGGAATATGATGAAAAAGAGGGCGTAACTGCAAAAGATGCAGTTGATGGTATTATAACAACTAAGGTAAAAGTAAAAGAAAATACAGTTGATATTAAAGTACCTGGTACTTATAAAATTGTATATGAAGTAACTAATACAGCAGGTAAAACAGCTACAAAAGAAATTAAAGTAGAGGTTATTAAAAATGAAAAACCAGTTATAAGTGCTACTGATAAAGAAATAGCACTGAATAGTGAATTTAATCCATTAGAAGGTGTAACAGCCTCTGATAAAGAAGATGGTAAGTTAGATGTAGTACTTGTAAAAAATGAAGTGAAAACAAATACAGAAGGAACATATAAAGTAACATATAAAGCAATTGATAAAGATAATCAAGAAACAACTAAAACAATAAATGTAAAAGTAATAAAAAATGCTTTAAAAGAAAAAAATGGTAGATTTTATCTTTCATATTTAAAGGAAGATAATGGAAAACTCATCATAAAAGGATATAATACAATAGACGGTATTGATAATAATATAAATACTAAAATAAAATATGAATTAGTCTTAATAGATGAAAATACTGGTAAAGAGTATAAACAAGAATTAAATAGATTAACAAACGATAAAGAAATGGATATGCCAATACCGAGTGAAGATGGAAAAGATTACAAATATTCTTGGTTTAAAGATGAAATAAGCTTTAGTAATATTGGTAACGGAGATTTTAAAGTTTATGTAAAATCTAGTACAGATACATATTATTCAGAGTCTACGGTTCAAAATATTTTATTTAATGACCAAGAAGTACAATATAATAAAGACGGAAAATACGTTACTATTTTAAACGATTATTTAAATAATGAAATACCATTAGTATTTATAGTAAGAGATAAAAAAATTGCAGATAAAGAGTCTGATTTTGCGAATATGCAATATACTTATATTAATACTGTTGATTTAAAAGATAGTACATTAAATATTAATTTTGCTTCATATTCTGTTGGATTAGATATGAGTTTAAGCTCTAACATAAAGAGAAAATTAGTATTAGAAAATAAAAATACATATGAAAAAATAACATATGATTTAGATGTTACCAATAATGGTCCATTTACACCACAGTTATTACAACCTGATAAATTTGGACTTACAAAAGATAAGTCATGGTCAACTGTAAAAATTGATGTAAGTAAATTAGCAAAAGGTGATTATAAAATATATGTAATTAATAATTCTAATATAACAGATTATGGTGAAATGAATGACTTATTATTTGCTGACTTAACTGGTGGTAGTGGTAAAGTCGGAAATAACAATATTTCATTAAGTACAAATGAATTATTAAGAAATAGAATAGAATTACATGTATCATAAAACTGTTAGATTATACTAACAGTTTTTTAGTATAAAAAACAAGTAGTTTTTCTACTTGTTAATTTTGTTTAATATCTAATGTAATAGTATTACAAGAATTAATTGTAGTACCATTTAGTTTACCAGAGTTAAGTATTTGTCCTTTTCTACCACTATCACTATTTATAAAGTTGCAGTGGAAAGTATAACCTGGATTATTATTTTTTACATTATTACATGTTGTTTCTGGATCATTTATTGCAATCCATGTAGGTTGTATATAGAATGTTTTAGTTTTACAATCTGGCTTTGGTGTTGGAGTAGGAGTAGGGTTAGAAGAACCTCCACTTGAACCACCATCACTTGGTTTTGAAGTACTATTATCAATATTATTGTTATTATTAGTCTTACCACTACTTAATCCAATATTTACATATGTATTTTTTAAAACTTCTGATCCAGCTCGTTTATTTTGTGATATAGCAATATCTTTTTCTTTACTAGATAATCCCGCATAATAGAAAGTACAGTTTAATCCTAATTCATTACAACTTTTTTGGATATCAGATTTAGTTTTTCCTACAAAATTTGGTACTAAAATATTGGTTCCACTTGAAACATAAACAATTATTTCTTCTTCTGGATTTACAATATTTCCTTCTTCAACACTAAACTTAATAATTTTTCCCATTTCAACATCTTTATCTTGAATATATTCTTCACGATATTTAATACTATATTTATTTGCCCAATCTCTAAATTCTTGTAAATCGTCAAATTTCTTCATTTTTAATTGACCTTTAGAAACCATAACTCTAATTTTAGTTCCTTCTTCAATTTCATCGCCTTTTTTATTACTAGCATCTATTATTTTTCCTTGTTTAATTTTAGAATCGTATTTATTGATAAATTCAACTTGCAATCTATTTTCTACTATCCAATTTGTTATCTCTTTGACACTCATATTTTTTAAATCAGGAACAACTATTTTTTTACCTTTAGAAATAGTTACTTTTACTACTGTATCATTAGGTTTAACTGTTTTACCTTTTTCTATACTTTGGCTTATAACATGATTTCTTTTAAC
Source organism: uncultured Bacilli bacterium (assembly GCA_944371445.1). GTDB lineage: Bacteria > Bacillota_I > Bacilli_A > RF39 > UBA660 > RUG12867. The sequence goes on along the minus strand of CALVXR010000089.1, from coordinate 7,407 downwards.
TTTATCAGAAAATTCATAATCTAATTCATATTTTATACCATTTCTTTTAAGCCACAATGTTGCTTTAAACATACTCATATCTTTCATTTCAATCATATCAATTGGTGTCAAATTTTCACTTTTTCCAATAGATACTTTTAATTTTAGTTCTTCATTTCTTTTCATTTGTCCATTTCTATTTTGTTCCATAATTATATCTCTTTCTTCATCTTCAGAATCAAGATATTCAACATTTACATTATTTAAAAATAATTCATCAATTTCATTTACTGCTTCATCAATATTCCAACTTGTCATATCTGGTACAGTAACTTCTTTATTATAATCTGGACCGTTAGAAACTACAAATTCAACATTTTTAATATCACTTGTTAACACATTAGGTAGTACACTTTGGCTTATAATGTGATACTCTTCTGTATTATCACTGTTTTCGTAAATTTGTTCAACTTCTATGTTATTTGCATCAGCCCATTTAATTGCTTGTGTAATACTTTTTCCTGTAAAATCTTTCATAGCTGACTTTTGTGGTAGATTAATAATTCCGAAACTATTTAATAAATTAAATGATATTAATCCAATCATAGATACAGAAGTTAAAAACATAAAAATATTTTTTTTCTTAGAAAAAGAAAGAACCATAAATAAACAAATAACAAATATTAAAGCGCTATTAATAATCATATCTGTTTGATTGATTTGATCATTTCCGTAATATATTGTATAGCCTATAAATCCCAAGGAAAGAATAATCATTATGAAAAATAGAAATTTAATAAAAGGATTAATTTTTTTTATATCTTTTTTCTTATTTTCAGAATATTCTATTTCTCTTTTATATATATTTTGTTTTTTATTGTCATTCTCTAGAAAAAAATCTTTTTCTTCCTCATTTTCTATTTTAGTATCAAAATCCTCTAATTTAATTTTATTATTATTTTTATTTTTCTTTGGCTTATCAAGAAAATCTGTACTCATATTTTCATCAAATTTTCTTTTATCTTTCATACTATCACCCAATTATATTATACAGAAATAATAAAAAAAAAGAAATATATTAATTAAAAATATATGTCTATTTACATAGTTATACAAAGAATAAAATTGATGATAAATACATAGAAAGAGCAGCTATAAGTAGCAAAATTCCAATCAGTTGTTTAAGTTTTGTCTTTTTATTAGTATGTTTTTTATTTTTCATAACTTCACCTCATATATATTATAAATCTTTTTTATAAAAATAGGAATAAAAAATAAACAAAAACATATATTTAGGCAGGTGATAATATGAAAGATAAAGTAGAAATCGTAAAAAACAATGTAAAAATAAATAAAAAAATATTTGTGTTTTTAACCGTTTTAACAATTATAGGAATATTGTTTGGATCATTTTTCGTAGTAATATTAAATGACTCGGATAAAACATTAGTAACTAATTATATTAATGATTTTATAGAAAATATTAATTCAGGAAAAATTAATTATATTAATAATTATATAAATATAAATGTTGAGTCACTATTCTTTATTTTAACTATTTGGTTTTTAGGTATTTCTATCATTGGACTTCCTGTAATGTTATTTTTATATTTTTCTAAAGCTTTTGTAGTTGGTTTTTCAGTAGCAGCTTTTATTTTAAATTATAATTTTAAAGGAATTATTGTTGCTTTTATATACATAATTCCTCATACATTAATACAATTTTTTCTCTATATAATATTGCTTAACTATGCACTTACACTTTCTTTAAAATTAGCTAATTCATTTATAAAAAGAAAAACTATAGACTTTAAGGGAATAATTCAAAAATATGGTTTGATTTTACTGATTGTAATTATTGGGATAATTATTATAAATGCATATGAAATTTTCATTGTACCAAAAATATTTAAATTTATTTTACCTATATTAAATATAAAATAATATTTAAAACATATTTAAAATATGATAAAATATTAGAAGTGAAAGAAGTGATATTATGAAAAAAGTTGTTGTAGGAATGAGTGGTGGAGTAGATAGTAGTGTAAGTGCTATACTACTTAAAAATAAAGGATATGACGTTATTGGACTTTTTATGAGAAACTGGGACAGTACTTTAAATGGAGATATGCTTGGTAACCCTACTTTAAATAATAATATTTGCCCTCAAGAACAAGATTATAATGATGCAAAAGCGGTTTGTGATGCGATTGGCATTCCTTTATATAGAGTTGATTTTGTAAAGGAATATTGGGATTATGTATTTACATACTTTTTAGATGAACTTAAAAAAGGAAGAACACCAAATCCTGATATTATGTGCAATAAATATATTAAATTTGATTTTTTTGCTAAAGAAGCTAAAAAATTAGGTGCTGATTATATAGCTACAGGGCATTATGCTAGAATGAAAGATGGAAAGATGCTTCGAGGTGTTGATGAGAATAAGGATCAAACTTATTTTTTATCACAATTATCTAGCAAGCAACTTGAAAACGTACTTTTTCCTGTAGGTGAATTACAAAAAAGTGAAGTAAGAAAAATTGCTTTAGAAAATAATCTTATTACAGCTAAAAAGAAAGATTCAACTGGTATTTGTTTCATAGGTGAAAGAAATTTTTCAAAGTTTTTACAAAATTATTTACCTAATCAAAAAGGAGATATCATTAATATTGAAACAAATGAAAAAGTAGGGGAGCACATAGGACTTATGCATTATACAATAGGGCAGAGAAGGGGACTTGATATTGGAGGAAATTCTGAAAGATTATTTGTTGTAGGAAAAGATTTAGATAATAATATTTTATATGTTGCTTTAGGGGACGATAACGAATATTTATATTCAGATTCAGCCCTAATTGAAAATGTTAATTTGATAAATAATGAACTTCCTAAAAATTGTACTGCTAAATTTAGATATAGACAAAAAGATAATGATGTTATAACAGAAATGTTAGATAATGGTAATGTATTAGTTAAATACCCTCAAAAAATAAAATCTGTAACACCTGGTCAAGCATGCGTTTTTTATGACAATGAGGTTTGTCTTGGTGGCGGAATAATAAAAGAAGTTTACAAAAATGATAAGAAACTTTGGTATTTATAAAAAATTGAATTAACTTTTACTTTACACTTGACATTTGACACAAAAATGATAAAATTATAATGGAGGTACATTATATGGAAAAGTTAAACGATATATTACATGAACTTGGAATTTCCAAAGTTAAATTAGCTAAATTTTTAGGTGTATCAAGACAAATGATTTATAACTATTTAGAGTTAGATAGTGTTAATAAATGGCCAAAAGATAAAAAGGTTTTGTTATTTAATTTATTAGGAATTAAAAATGCTGAAGAATTAAATGATATAAAAGTAAATACTGATTATATTATGGGTGTTGAAGGCAGACTAAATAATTTTTTAAAGAATTCTTCTGATTCTATTAAAACAAAAAGTAAAAATTCAATAACTACTGAAACTGGATTACTAGGAAAAAAAGAGCAGGAGCTTTTAGAAGAAATAATTAATTTTATAAAAGAAAAATTTGATACTGAAAATAAAAATAATGAAGCATATAACTTATTCAAATATTTATATTATTTTATGAAATCAATAGATACTTCACCAGAGACAAAATATATGCTTGGTTATGTAGCTAAAGCAACAGGCTTTGTTAAACCATTAGAGTTTGTTTTTGATGAAGAAGAACAATTTAAATTCGAAAGTATTATGTTTTCTGCGATGACTTTATATACTAATAATTCTGCTTCTAAAACTAAAATTGAAGAATCACATAGACGTTTTGTTAATCAAATAGAGCATAAATTAGAAGAAAAAATGAGTCGTACTATGGAACTTAATTCTGCCAAAGTACAAGCTCTAAAAGAATTAAATTACACAGAAATTAACGAAGATAATGCTGCTGAAGTATTAGCAAAAATAGTTGAAATTCAATCTCGTAAAGTTGTAGATTAATCATTTTATAATTAATCCCCTACTTTATTATTTTTAATAAATAGGGGATTATTATTATAGATTATTTATAAGATAATAATATTGTATTTTTTTATTTAATAAGTAAATAATAGTAATAGATAATATATTAATTAAGTTATAAATGGATAATTAAATAAATATTATTAAATAGATAATGTTTAATTTAAAATAAATTTTTAATTTAAAATATATAAATCAAATACTTAAAAATTTATATTAAATTAAAATGAATAATAAAAAAAATTAAATTTATATTAAATGTAATAATATATTTTTTAAGAAAAATGAATAATTATTCAACTAATTTAAGTTAATTTATTACTTCCTATAATATATATTATGTTAACTTGTATATTGAAGATAAAAACTATAGTGCTTTATAGTTTTTTTATATGTTTTAGTCAAATAATAGTTTTATTATATCTTTAATTATTGGTAATCCTATTACAAATGTAATACAGCCAATTATATACTCTATTAATTCAAACTGAGCATTCTTTCTATCTCTAATTTGATTATGAATATATAATATTACTTCAAAATTAATTTTATAGTGATTTTTTTTAAACTTTTGTTTTTTTTATATAATTCTTTTTTATTAATAATTCTTTTATATTATTTCTAATATATGAATCATCTATATTATCAAAGTTTATAATATTATTTTTTTCTTCATAAAATTCTTTAACTATTTTAGCAAGTTCATTATAAAATAAATCATAGTTTTTTGTTTTATTTAAATTTTCATCTGGGAAAACTTTAAAAGATAATAATGCAAATAATATCATATTTGATACTTTACATAAAATGTAAACCAAAAATTACCAGGAAATAATTATTATATATATTTAATAATTGGTTATATTAGTAATGGGTGATTAAAATGAAAAAAGATAAGAAAAACGTGCAATCTAAAATGAACAAAAATTCTAAAGCTTGCGATAACAAAAAAATAAATGCAAGAACTAAGAATAACAATGTTACAGATAAAAGCATTGGTTTTGACGATGATAGTCAAAGTGAATAGATTGTTAACCCATAAAAAGAAGCCTTTGAGCTTCTTTTTAGTGTTTTTTTAATACATGTTTATTATTCATTATTTCTTTTACAAAAGATGATATATCTTTAAATTTACTAGGACACATTATATATACTTTATTTTTAGTTCTTGTAATAGCAACATAGAAAAGCCTTCTCTCTTCTTCATATTCATTTTGTGTACTAGTATTTAACATAGCTACTAGAGGAGGTGTTGTTATTTGTGATGGGAAACCTCTTTTTTTATCCAAAGCGTTAAGTAATATAACATTATCATAACCTAGTCCTTTTGATGAATGTATTGTTAAAAATTCTATTTTTAAATTAGGATATTTATTACAAATGATTTTATTACCAACTGTTCTTCTAAATAAATTACTATCTATAACTTCATCTATATCTGATTTATATCTTCCAAGTAATAAAATAGAGTTTTTATTATTTTCATTATATAACTGTTCAATAATATCATGAAGTTTAAATGCTAATTTAAATGGTTTGTAATATACTAATTCTATTGGTTTTTCTATTCTTTTATTAGAAAGTAAATTTTTATGAATAAGATTTTTATTCTTACTTATAAATTCTCCAGCAATATCTATTAATTCTTGACTATTTCTATAAGTGTTGTTAATTTTAATTATCTCTCCGTAACCCATAATATCTAAAAAAGAAGAAAATAAATTAACATCAGAGCCTGAAAATGAATAAATTGCTTGCCAGTCATCCCCTACTCCTACTATTTTTGCTTTCATTAAATCAGATAATTTTTTTGTAAAGTTGTATCTTTGCATAGAAATATCTTGATATTCATCAATAATTATATATTTATATTTGTATAAATCTTTTATTTTATCCATATTTTTATATGAAAAATTTATCATATCGGCAAAATCTATTTTATTATTATTATGGATACTATTTTGGTAATAATTATATATTTCCTTAGTAAACTTTAACTGTGTTTTTAATATCTTATCATTTGTTTTTGAAATGAGTTCATCAAAATCTTTACTTTGATAATTCATTTCTTTAAACTTACTTATAAAATTGATTATTAAATTATTAAATCTAATAAAAAGTGAATCTTTGGATGTTTCCATAAGCATATAAAATATTTCTTCATTGCTTTTCTTATTTTTTACAATATTTCTTTCTCTTAAAGCATTACTAAGTTTTTTTAAATAATAAGAATCTTCATATAGGCCAAATAACTCAATAACATCTGTTTTAAATTCAGTGTGAACTTCTCTTTTTTTATAAATTGTTTCCTTGTATTCATGTATATTTGACTGAATATCACCATTTTTATATAATTTAGCTAGTCCATAATATTCTACATAAATATCGCCGCTTAAAGTATGAATAGTAAAATCCGGACTATAAGATCTTCTGCCATTTAATAAATAATTGTATGGCATTTCATATGTATAAGGAATACCATTTTTATATAGATAGTTGGCTATTTTAACTTCTCCTTCTGATTTTACATATTCTCCTTTTATTGTTCTATAATACTTAATTCTATTATTAATTCGTTTTTTTATTTCTTCTTCTAATTCTATCTCTGACAAAGAAAAGTATTTTCTATCCATATAGTCTTTATAATAATCGTCAAATGATTCATAGTATAAGGCTCTATCATCAAAAGAGAGATAATCTTTGAATACTTCGTTAAAAGTTTCAAAAAGTATTTTATTAGGAAATATTAATTCTTTTATATATTCAGTTATTAAATTATACATTGTTTTAGTAGATATAATTTGAACTGGTCTATTAATAATTTCTCTTAAAAACTTCATACCTAACTTGTGAAATGTAAGTACTTCTATATTTAAACAAAGCTGTTCATTAATTCTGTAATCTAGTTCTTCACATGCTTTATTAGTAAAAGCTAGTATAATTATTTCATTAGGATTTATATAACATTTTTCAACCAAATATTTAGCTTTAGCAGCCATTGTCGTTGTTTTGCCTGCACCAGCACCTGCTACTACTAGAGAATAGTCTTCGTCAATTAAAACAGCTTTTCTTTGATTCTCATCTAGTATTATATTTGGATCTACATCTTTTAGAATATTATCAAAATATGAAGATAATGAAATAAGTTTTTTAGAAACAAATTTTTCATTATGCTTTTTTATTAGTTTAAGACCATTTTCTTTTATGTTTTTAAGTTTATCACTATTAGATATAATATAATTGTATTTATTTAAAAAACTATTATAATCATTTACAGATATATACTTATCAATAGTAGTTAATATATTAAAATCATTTAAACAACTATTTACATCTAAACTTCTATTCATACTCCTCACCTATTATAATTGTACCAAATTTCTAACGAAAAGTCACTAAACATGAAAAACATTCCGTTAAACTATTGAA
>CALVXR010000088.1 GCA_944371445.1 uncultured Bacilli bacterium | reverse complement strand
TTTGCTGATAATATCATTTTTAAATGTCCTAATTGCGTTAATGTAAGGATGAATCCTATTACTATTGAAGTTGATTATTAAATTTCTTTAATTAAAAAAAACGGATTTTTTTATCCGAGTTTTTTCGTGCTATTTTAATTAAGTTTTATTAATAGTCTATATTTTGCTTTGTAAAGCACTTTCCTAGTATATAAAAAAGATGAAATTAATCATCTCTTTAATATTAATAGTTTTCTTTAAGAATTTCAAAATATGCTTTTGGATGAGCACATACTGGACATACTTCTGGAGCTTTTTCACCATAGTGAACATGTCCACAGTTTCTACAAATCCACATTTGAGGAGCTTCTTTAGTAAATACTTTTTCTTCTTTTATGTTAGCAAGTAATGCTTTATATCTTTCTTCGTGTCTTTTTTCGATAGCAGCTACACCTTCAAATAAAGCAGCAATTCTATTAAATCCTTCTTCTTTAGCATCTTTTGCAAATGTTGCATACATATCTGTCCATTCATAATTTTCACCGTTTGCAGCATCTTCTAAATTTTCAATAGTAGATGGAACAGCACCGTTATGAAGTTCTTTAAACCACATTTTAGCATGTTCTTTTTCGTTATTAGCAGTTTCTTCAAAAATAGCTGCAATTTGTTCAAAACCTTCTTTTTTAGCTTTTGAAGCATAATAAGTATATTTATTTCTTGCTTGGCTTTCTCCAGCAAATGCTGTCATTAAATTTTGTTCTGTTTTTGATCCTTTTAATTCCATTTTCATTCCTTCTTTCTATTTTGAGCAATCATTACATATTCCATAAACTTTTATATCAATATAATTGGTATTATTTTCATCAATATTTAACATAGAACATAATTTTTTATAATCATTTATTTTTCTATCATATATTTTAAAGCAATTATTACATATAAAATGATAATGTTTTATAAAGGCTTTATCATAATGTTCTTTATTATCAAGTGAATTAAAACTTATTATTTTATTTTCTTCTTTGAGTGTATTTAAATTTCTATATACTGTTCCTAAACTAATATTAGGTAATAAATTCCTTGCTTTTAAATATATTTCATCTGCTGTTAAATGATCAAAACTATTATTTACTATTTCTAAAATAGTTTCCTTTTGTTTAGAATACCTCATATATCACCTCATAAATAGTAATGGTTACTAATTACATTTTAATTATACAAATTTTTTACTAAATTGTCAACAAATTTAAATAAAAGTTTAAATAAAAACTATTTGTGATAAAAAACAATACAAGATTCCTTTAAAAACAAAGTAAAATGTTAATTTACACTTTACAAAATATTGTATTTTTAATATAATTTTATTAGTAAAGTACAGGGGGATTTAATATGAATTATAGATTATTTAGTAAAAACAAAGTTTTTTTAATGGGTTGTGCAATGCTTTTAGTAGCAGTTTTTCATTCTCCATTTATATTTTCAAATAATATATTAATGTATATAAAAAATAAGCTTTATATAGGTGTAGACATTTTTTTGTTTGTATCTGGAATCGGTATTTACTATTCATACACAAAAAATAATAATAAAAAACAGTTCTACAAAAAAAGGATTTTAAAAATAATACCAGTTGCTTTATTTGTTAGCATATTATTTGGATTTATTTTTTATGGAATAAAATATTATACGGAAGAAGACTTTTGGGCTAGTATTACTTTTACCAATTTTTTATTAAAAATCGGTAAGTTTCCTATTTGGTACTGGTATATACCTTCTATATTAATTCTTTATTTAGTATCTCCTTTTATTATAGATTATTATAATAAGTATGACAATAAAAAAACTATTTATATAAGTATATTTATCATAGTATTATTTTTATTATTATTTAGTTTAATACCTAGTTTAATGAATTTGCAAATATTTATAAGTAGAATACCTATTTATTTAATAGGTCTTAAATTTGGAGAATTATCGTATCAAAACAAATATATGCCTAAAAGTCATATTATATTTTATTTAGAGAATGCTTTACTTTCTATAGGTGCTTTATATTTTTTTGATAAACATCCAATAGTTTTAACAGGAATCTTAGGAAATGTATTATTAATTTTTCCTACTATAATGTTTTCAATTATTATTAGTTTAATATTAAATAAAATTAAAAAGTACAAATTTCCTATTATTAATTTTATAGGAACGATAACTTTAGAAATATATTTGCTTCATGAAAGAGTAATAGTACTACTTAACTACATTATAATTAGTAAATTAAATATTAAAATTAATTATTTATTATTTAGTTTAATAGCATTTTTAATTACAGTATTATTAGCTTATTTATTAAGTAAATTAATGAGTTATTTATTACATAAAGAAAAAAAAGCTTAATGCTTTTTTATTTTGTAAAAAATTGAAATAAATTTAGAAAATCTATATAAAATAATATCTGCTTTATTAATTGCAAAACTTTTTCCTACTGCTTTTCCTCCTATAGTTAGAGCAGCAATTAACGCAGTAATTATCAAAGTTATAATAAGTGTATTTGCATTTGTTAATTTTGCTAGAGAAGCTGCTATTGTAATACCTGCAGAACCAGATACTACACCACATATATCACCTATTACATCGTTGCAAAAGCTAGATACTTTTTCTGCATTTTTTTTAAATAAAACTGCAATATCTGCACCTTTTACTTTTCTAGAGTTCATAGAGTGAAATACTTTTTCGTTAGATGCTGTTACAGCAACTCCTATCATATCAAAAAGTACACCTAATAATATAAAAAATATTACTAATAGTATTCCAATATAAAGTGGAACTTTAGGAAGTGTTACTTCTGATATAAATGACATAAATACTGATATTAAGAATGCTATTACAAAAATTTGTATTATCCATTTTGTATTAGCTTTTTTCTTTTCTTTTCTTCTTTCTTGTACTTTTAAATTTCTTATTTCACTTTTAATTTTACTTTTTTCTTGTCTATTCATTTTTTCTCCTTCAAAAAAAGCCTATAAGGCTTTTGATGGCGATTCTTATGGTAAACTTTGAGTCTTAGGTCAAGTAGGATTTCCCTATTTTCTACAGTTCGTTACCAAACTTGCGGTTCCCCTTTAAAGAAAATAATATTTAAATAAATATGACTTGATTACCACTTAGTACCCACTGCAATCCCATATGAATATCACTCTAGGAGATTTCCTCACCAAGCTTTATTACTAATTCTTTTTTGCAAATGCCATTTCAAAATGCAGTTATTTATTTTTTGGCCTAAAAATAAATCAGCTCATTTATCCCAAAACATTCACTCAAGACAAGCTACACTACTCATAGCTTACGCCACAAAGTAGGTTTAATCCTAAGTCGTACAAAGTCCATCAGAATAGTTCGTATAGGCTTTGCACGAAAATAGGTCTCCACAAAATATGGGCTGGTATTTGTATGCCATTACAAAACTCCCATACTTCTTTCCTCCCAGCATTCACCCTAAGTTGGGCACAAAAAGCAAACACCAGAAGTTTCATAGATGTGCTCTTTAACGAATTTTTAGCCCCGTCTTCATAATAAAGTTATTGACTAGAATAATGTGCCATCAATTCGGATATAAATTTATCATATTTAATTATATTTGTCAAATTATTTAATTATTACTAATTTTAACAATATGATTAATTCATATGCTATCTTCTAATTATTATCAATAAAATCTTCTATTAATTTAATCATATTCTCAGTATTAGATTTATATTTTTTATATTTTAATTTTCTTGCTTTTTCAATAGCTTCATCAATTTTTTTAAAGTTTTTTAATTCTACTATATAACCATCTTTAACAAATTTTTTTATTATTTGTTTTTGATGATCATTATGATGTTCTCCGTATTTTTTAAGACGAGCTGCAGCTATTACCTTCTTTTTGGCATTAAGACCTGCTATTATAGAGCCAACACCACCATGAGTAATTAAAATATCGCATTCTTCTATAAGTTTATCAAATTTATCTACAGTAACAAAATCAAGTATCTTCATATTTTTACTTTTATATTTTGTATAACCGGCTTGAACAACTATATCGTCTTTTATTTTTCCTTCTTCTTTTGCTTTATCAACAGCTTCTAAAAGCCTTACAAATGTTTTATCTTGTGTTCCTAGTGTAACTAATATCATAAAACCTCCTAATAAATCCATCCACCATATGTAGCTTTAGGATATAATTTAAGCATTTCTTCCCACTGTACTATAAATAAATCTGCAAAATGATAAATAAGACTTCCAGTATCAGTTTTAGTTGTTACATTAGCAAATGTTTCAATATAAATTATCTTGCTACCGAAAATTTTACCAATACAACACATAGGTCCTGCTGTATGTACTCCAGTAGTTACTATATATTTAGGTCTTATTTTTAAATAAAAATATAAACTTTTAAAACAATTAGCAAGTAATTTGAAAGGATATGTAAGCATATGATGTTTAGTTCCATATATCAAATAATTTATTCTCTTGTTATATTTTTTAGCTAACATTTTAGTTGATTCATCTTTTTCTGTAATAATATGATAATCATATTTTTCAAACATAGGACTAAGTTTTAATAATTCTGATAAATGACCTCCTGTACTTGATATAAAAAGTACTTTTTTCTTATCTTTTTTCAATTAAATTCACCCACTTTTCTAATGCTTTATCACTATTAAATTCTTTAGCTTTTAATAATGCATTATTACCCATCACTTTTAATTTTTTTTGGTTATTTAATAACTCTACTATTTTATCTTTCATAAGTTTTTTATCTCTACCTTCTATTATATATCCATCAGTTCCATTCTCTATAATTTCTAGAGCGCCTCTAGCAGATGAAAAAGATAAACAAGGAATTTTATAAGCCATTGCTTCTAAAATTACTAAACCAAATGATTCTGTAAAAGAAGGAAGTATAAATAAGCTTGAATCTTTTAATATAGGATCCATTTCATCTTTGTTTAAAAAACCATGTAAAGTAACATATTTACTTAAATGTTCTTTCTTTATTTTTTCTTCTAAAGCATCTCTTTCAAATCCTTCTCCTATAATATCTAGGTGAATATCTTTAATATCTTTTTTTACAAATTTTACTATATCTATTAAATCTATTTGACCTTTTTCTTTAGAAAGCCTTCCTATATTTACTATATTATGAGTATTTAATTTAGACTTTGATTTAGGAAAATAATTTATGAAATTTGGAATACAAACTGTTTTAGGTTTTACTTTATCTTTATAAAATTCAAATAGTTCATTAGATACTACTACAAAATAATCAAGACCTTTTACTGATTTTACTATTGTATTTATATATTTTTTATTATTATTATGATGATTATGTTCCCATCCAATTTTAACTGAGTCTTTATTTCCATATTTAGAAAGCCATAAATTATGAATATCTCTAGTAGTTATTATAATATCGCTATCACAAGTTTTAATATAATCTACCATAGCCTTTTTTTTATAGTATAGTACTTTTACTGACTTAAATAGCTCTTTTATTAAACTAATATATTTATGATTTTTAATACAATCTTTTATCTCTTTTCTATTAGGTTTTAGATTAGTAAGTAAATATTTAATTTTTACATTTTTATTTATTTCGAATGCCGGTTTATCATATAACTTATAAGTAGAAACAATTTCAACTTCGTAATCTTTAACTAATATATTCGATAGCATTGAAATTGCATTCTCTATTCCACCATATCCTAAATGTAAACATAGTATTGTTATTTTTTTCATATAACCACCTAAATAAATTATAACATAAAAATAAAAAAGAATTAAACAATTAATCCTTTTTTTTATATAAATAATATCTTTTTAATACTCCTTCAACAACTTGATCCATTTCTTTTACTAATTCATAATTTTTTCCTATTCTTTCTAATGTATTTTTAAATGCTTGCATTTCTATTAACTGAGTTGGTGCCATATAAATAACATAATCTACTTTTTTATTTTTTAAAATATTATCTTGACTATTCGAAAGTTTTGGATATCTCTCTTCATCTACATTTAAATTTATAAAATATTTATTTTTCGGAATAGTTCCAAGTAATGTATGAATTCCACTATCTAAAATACCATAATTTAATACAGTTGAATTTTTATTTTCTTTACTAATTATATTTGCAAACACTTCTATAGGATATGATTTATCATCTAAAAATAAATGATTCAAATTTTTACTAGTAAGTAATATTGGTATATATATCATAACTGAAATAAAAGTTATGACTATAAAAACTTTATTAGATATTTTACGATAATAATTTTTAAAAAAATGAATAAGTGCTGCAAAACCTAATATGCTAAAAACTGAAAGTGGTAGTGGATAATAATAATATGACTTACCATTTATAAATATAAATAAAAACATAAAAACAAATAATAAAAATAGTAATAATTTATTATATTTTTTTAATATTTTCTTATTTAAAGAAAAATATATTACTCCTATAAATGCTAAATGAATTAACAAAGGAATTAAACTGTTAATATATTTAAACTGATTATTAATTATTGTTAATATACTTTCTGTATTTTTATTAGGATAAGCAGTTAAATTAAATATAAAATATGTATCGATAAAATCTTTAAAAGCATTATTATATATAAAATAAATGCTACATAACACAAATGGAATAAACATACCAAGTAAGAAGATTAATGAACAAAGAAACATTTCTTTATATTTTTTGTTTAATATTTTTTTTATTATAATAAACAACATAAAACCAAAATAAAAACCAACTAAAGTGAATTTTATCATAAATATTATGCCACATAATAAACCATGAAAAAATATATTTTTTAAAGTTAAATCTTTATTTGTAATTGTACTTTTAAGTATTTTATATAAACTATATGAAAAAATACTTAAAGAAAGTTCTTCTGGAAAACCTCCACCACCAAAACTTTTAGAAGATATAATAAGTGCAGCATATAAAGGTAAAATCATATATGCATATTTTCTATCTATAAATAAAGTAATTATCTTGTAATTAAAATATAAAAATAAAGTAAATAATATAATTTCAATGAAATATATCCCTATAAAACTTTTATATGATAATAGTGCAGCTAACATATAAATAAAATATAATATAGGACCTTTTTGATCAAACAAATCACGATAAGGAACATATCTATTTAATATTGATTTTCCAACTGTAAAATAAGCATTTGAATCAGGATAAATATTTGTAAAATATAAAGGTGATGAATTTGATACAAACGTTATTCCTATAATAGATAATATTAAGCAAAATATTATCACTAATATTTTATAATACTTTTCACTTTTACTCATATCTATCATATCTTTTCTAAATAAATAAAAATCTCTTATACTATTTATACCTATTTTTATTATCTTTTTTATGTTTATTGAATTAATACCTTCTTTTCTATTTTCAAAAGTTATTGGAATAAACTTTAATTTTTCTTTGTAAAAAACAAAATAAACAGAAAGCATTACATTAGGTAAATTATAAGAATCATCAAATCTATTAATATATTTTTGTAAAGTATTTGCTTTCATTAATCTAAAAGGTGTATTAGCATCTTCCACTAAAACACCAAATATTAAGAATAATAAATACTTTAAAACCTTTGTAACTATAATTCTAGATAAACCGTCTTTTCTCTTTTTTCTGCTACCAATTATTACATCGTTTTCATTGCGATTTTTCCAAAACTCCCAAAATTCTTCTGGATTAGTCTGGTTATCAGAATCTGTTTGAAAAATATAGGCTGCTTTGTTTTTTAAAGCATATTTATACCCATATATCAATGCACTACCATGACCACCATTTTTCTTTTTCAAAATTTCAACATTTTTATGCTTTTTTGCTTCTTTCAAAGCTATATTATATGTTTCATCTTTACTGCCATCATCTATTATTATAAGTTTAGAATCATTTTTAATTTTATTTATTATCTTAGAGTAATCGTTTATAACTTTTTTTATATTTTTTTCTTCATTATAAGCTGGTATTACTATATAAACATTATCTTTTTTCATTTTACTTATTATCTATATTAGTTTCTTTTATTATATATATTGGTCTATTTTTTGTTTCTAAATATGTTTTTGATAAATACTGTCCTATTATACCAGTACAGAATAATTGAATTCCACTTACTAAAAAGATAATGCAAACTGTAGAAGGCCATCCACTAACAGGATCCCCATAAACAAGTGTTTTAAATATTATAACTAAAATAGCTATAAATGCAATTAAGCAAAACAAAACACCAATAACTGCTGAAAATACTAGTGGTACTGTTGAAAATGCTGTTATTCCTTCTAAAGCATATATAAAAAGTTTCCAAAATGACCACTTTGTTTCTCCAGCTACTCTTTCAACATTTTCAAATTCTATCCATTTAGTATCAAATCCTACAAAACTGAAAAGACCTTTAGAGTATCTATTATATTCTCTTAATGATATTATGGAATCTACTACGCATCTTTTCATAAGGCGGTAATCACGTGCACCATCAACCATCTCTATTTTAGACATTTTATTAATTATTTTATAAAACATTCTGGCAAAGAAACTCCTAATAGGTGGCTCTCCTTTTCTTGTAACTCTTCTTGTTCCTACTGAATCATAGCCATCTTTTATATATTCCATCATTTTAGGAAGAAGTGATGGCGGATCTTGAAGATCTGCGTCCATTAATGTCACATAATCACCACTAGAATGCACAAGTCCAGCATACATAGCAGCTTCTTTACCAAAATTTCTTGAAAATGATATATATTTTACCCTTTTATCTTTTTTATTTAATTTTTTTATTTCTTCTAATGTTTTATCTTTAGAACCATCATTTACAAATATAAACTCAAATTCAAATTCATTCATTTCTTTTGTTAATTTATTAGCTTCTTTGTAAAATAATGGTAATGCCTCTTCTTCATTATAACATGAAACTATTATACTTATCTTTTCCATACTACACCTCTATTTAATTATAACTATTTTATTCTCTTTTTGCAAGAAAAAAGAGGTAAAAACCTCTATGGAACAAGCCCAAAACCAGTTACAACTGATCTACCACCTGTTATTTTTTTACCAAAAACATTCATTGGATTATTTATAAGTTTACCATTTATTACAAGCTGAGTAGAAGAGCCGCCATCTAAATTAGCTATATTATAAGCACCATATAACTCTAATGTATCAGCTACTTCTTTTAAATTTGGCCCATTAGTGTGAACACCTTCTGTAACTAAGAAAAGTACTACACCATCTTTTCTTTGTGCTATAGCAACTCTAGCTGCTCTATCATAACCACCGTTTTCAGATACATATTCCATTTTTTTACCATTAACCATTAAAAATGGTCCAAATTGAAGTGCATCTCTCATACCTTTTTTGATAGCTTCTTCACCTGTTGCATTTATTAAAAGTAATTTATGATCATTTGTAAATCCTATTAAATTTTGTTTTTCATATGTATCGCGCCATATAATTTTTCCATCCTTTATTACATACCCTTGTGGTATATCACTTCCCCATCCATCAGGGTCTGCAAATGCCCCTCCATTTATACAAACAATACCACCATTTCTATCACACATTTTAGTCATTTTTTCGGCGCTACTTTTTTGACTATTAAATGCTGGAGAAGTTAAAAGTTCTACTTTTGATGGATCATAAATTGCAACTAAATGAGCATCATATTTACCAACTTTTATAGGGACATATTTATAATCATCATTTCCTTCATCCCTCTTAAGTATAGCTTCTTCATATTCATCTTTAAATTTAGTTGGTTCTTTAGTATTTATCTTGATATCATCCAAATTTGTTGTATCATCAATTGGTATATATGCATTAGCAGATAACACTTCTTTTACAGTGTCTTCAGTATAAAATGTATAGGCAATATACTGGTGTGTTTTAGTTACCATTGCAGTACTTACAATTAGATTTTTTACATATGGAAATGGTCCATAAAAGATAAAGAAACATATCGCAATAGATAAATCTATTATAAAAGCAAATATAGCAAGTTTTTTCATCTTTTACACCTCCAATTCGTATGGACTATTTTTAGTTCCATCACCACTTTTTATTTTTTCTTTTTTAATACTTATAGCTGGTTTTATTTTCTTTTGAAGATTAACTCTTGATTCCATCATATGTTCTCCGTAACTATATACTTTACCAGAAGAGCCTGGTGTTGTAAGAAAGTATGATTCATCATATTCACCAAATTTCATATCAGCTATATTATAAGTACCTACTTTAGATTTTACACTCTTTTTATAAATATCTTTATAACTAGTATTATAAGAACCAACATACCAATCTTCTTCTAAAAGTAAATTACTATATGATAGATTTCCATATACATTATAATTTAAATAATATGCAAGTGTTCCAGTAGATGCTGGATTAAATGAATTTGATGTATTTGCAAACTTATATGTTACTTTTCCATCATTATAATATCCACCAAGTGCAAGTCTTACACTATCGTCATTTTCTTCGTATACAACGTAAACATCAGAACCTAATTTAACATAAGATCCAACACTTAATTTATTTTTCTTTTCTTCAACCATATAAGGATTATTTTCTGTACCATCACCACTTACTAAAGTAGTATCCATTTTAAGTGTTATTACCGGTCTTACAAAATATGTCTCACTTGGATCGTAAGTACTAATACTAGTTCCATCTACAAACCATGGTTTTGAATTACTTCTATCACTAAGCCATAATGCTTCCTCATCATGGTTTATAAATGTTTCTTTATCTTTATTTCTACTATTTAAATAATCAGTTATATTTAAAAGTTTTACATATGATTCTTCATTAGTATTATTACATGTTATTTTAGATATATTGTTTACTTTATCAGTACAAATCGATACTTTTTTTAATAAATCTTTATTAAGTGATTTTAAAAATACATCATTTATATATTTATGAATATCAGATTTTACATAATCTACTACATTTTTATTCCACATTAAATTATTTATTGGATTATCCAAAATTAAATCTACAGAATTATCATTATTTACTTTAAGTATTCTAAACATCTGATTAGAAAAATAAAGATAATTATTTTCTACATTTCCTTTAAACATATATGTACCATTATTACTATAAAGTCCATCTCCGGTTTCAACAACCTGATTGTTACTTATTATAGCAGATGAAATTAAAGAAATCTTCTCCCCATCTTCTCCTTTAGGATTGTAGATTTTATAATATTTTACTAATCTAATTCCATAAAAAATTAAACAAAATAATAAAAAAGCAAAACTATATACTATAAATATAAAACAAGCTAATTTACCTTTTTTTAATCTTCTTTTTTTATTTTCTTTACTCATATATACCTCTCTTTATATTCTTCTAGCGTCTTTTACATTATACCAAAAAAATATTTTTTTTTAAACTATTTTATTATATAAAATCTAAATTTGTAATATCATTATTTATTTTTGTTACTTTAATTCTTATATTTTCTTCTGAAAATAATTTATTTAATTTCTCTTTACTCATATAAAATATATATGGTTTATAAAGAAGAATTTCATCGATACAATCTATATTTATATTTTTTAAATAAGTTATTATATCTATTACATTATCAATATTACTTTCAATGTTAAATATAATAGAAAATGGTAATTTATCATATAATTTTTTTATTGTACTTTCTTTTATCCCCAATTTAATTAATTCTTTCATTTATCCTCCTAAATATATCTTCTTATTATGCTTTTGATTTCCATATATTCTTTTTCTGTTATTATTAAATCTTTTGTAAAAGAATAAAGTAAAGCTTTTTCTATATTAGTTACACCATTATTTATTAAAATAGAAAAATATCTAAGTACTTTATTTTTTGAAATATAAATTGGATTACCTTCTTTATTTTCATCAAATATATACATCATTCCGTTAAAATCTTCATAATTTTTTAAATAATCAAAAATTTTATAGTTACTTAGAGATGGTGATATAGAATAATCATAATTATTATTTACTATTTCATCATATTCAGCATTAGGTATTGTTATAGCACCTATTTTTTGTTCCTTGTTTTCGTCAGTTATTCCCATAAAAGAATTAACTGAGTGAATTCCTTTTATCATAGCAATATTACCAGTTTCATCTTTTGTAAATATTGGAATTTGATTTTGTCTTGCGTATTTTAAATTATAAAAACGCATTTTACCAGGAACTGATGTAACTAGAAAAGGATTTTTTAAAATATAATTATAAAGTCCTGCTTCTATATAAGAATCAATTATTTTTATACTTTCAAATGATGTAAGTAAATTTATTTTATCTATAATACTAGTCGGATTAATCTTATAATTATTTGTTTGAATATAATCATTTTCTTTTAATATATGTGTTGGTGTTATTAATATTAATGGATTTATTTTAGATGCTTTTGATGGAGAAATATTTATTTTATGTAAAAATTCAACGTTTTCTTTAAAATATTCATATGCTCCTACTTTGCTTATTTTTTCTTTTTTACTATCTAATGAAATAATTTCTTTATTTACTTTAATAAAAATATTAAACATTTTACAAATAAGTTCAAAATCTATAAGTTCTTTATATGCTATTTCGCTTATTTCTTTTATAATACTAGGTTCTGAATATAAAAGTATGTAGCTAAATACTTTATCTGTTTCTTTAAGTGTTGGAAGAAAATTTCTTATTGCTTTTATATTTTCACTAGGATCATTTTCTAAAACAAGTAATTTTATATCAGCACTTAATTTATTGTAGTCATATCCATATTTTTCAAATATAGAATCTATTCCACTTTCAGATGATGTAGATAAATTCATATTATGTCTTATTAAATCTAAAATTATTTCATTTTGTTTTTTTAATGAAATGTTATTTACTTTAAATATTTCTTCTATTAAATCAAGGCTTTTAATTTTTGTACTGTTTTTTAAAGCACTTATACTATCTTTATATATTCCAATTTTATCTTTAGAATTAGCTGCTTCTTCAAGTTTTCTATTATGTTCTTCTTCTAATTTTATTTTTTTAGTTTTCATGCCTTTTAATAAAAGTTCAATTAATGTTTTTTGACTATCATCAAGTTCAAATCCTAAATTATTTTTTTTGTTACCTTCTAAAAGCATTTTTATAAAAGAAAATGATTGCATTACTTTATCATAATCTAAATCTTCAACTTCATCTTTTATTAAATCCCAAATTTTTTCGTTTTCAATATTTATTACTTCATTAACATCTTTTAAAAGGTTACTTTCCATCCTATCAAGAGCTTGGAGTTCTTTGTTTTTATTTACACCTTTCATTGCTTCTTTCTTTTTATTTTCCATTTGTTTTTCTAAAAGTGAAATTAGATATAAAATATTCTCATTATTCATAAAAAAACTCCCTTCTAATCAGTTATCGTCATCATAAATAAATCTTTTAATATAATATTTTCCTCTTCTTCACTTAAAGAAATACTAGATAAAATATTAACAAATGAAGTTATATCAGAAATTTTCTTTGTGAATCCATTTTCATCAAATAAAGATAAAAAATCATTATATGTATTTATTATATTTTCTACTTCTTTTTTATTTATCTCGCTTTTATTATCTTTTGTTCTTTCATAATAGTTACTTATTTCATTATAAAGATTATCTAAATCTTTTATTGCATCTTTGAATTGTGTAAAACCGCTATTTTCCATTTTTTTAGCGTTTTCTATTAGAAATTTAGCTCTAGCAAGTTCCTTTTTATATTCTTCTGCTTTAGCTCCTTCTACGATATTATCTATTAACATATTCATTTTAGATACAGATAAATATGTAAGTTTAGTGCTATCTTTTTTAGCAAAATTTAATATTTCTTTTATTTCTAATGAGTCTTCTTCTTTTTTATTTATTTCATCTAATAAATTTTTCATTTTTGATATATTTTCTTCTATAGAGTTTTTAAGTTTTAAAAAAACCATTTCTTTATTCATAATAACACCTCTTAAATCTACTTCATATTATAACACAAAAATTTCCTCAAAAAAAGATTTACTATACTCTTTCTTTTAGTAAATCTCTAATTTCTTCTAAAAGTAAAACTTCCCGAGTTTTGTAGTTTGACAATTAAAAAATCATCATTTTAACCTTTGTTTATAAGTGTTTATGATGATTTTTTTACTGTATTTTGTTTATGTCATATAAAATGAGTTTTACTAAGCAGATTTTTAAACTTATTTATTTTATCGATAGTAGTTAAATCAGGCATCTCTAACCCTAATGATTTAACTATTTTTTCTATTTCTTTATTAGGCTTTGTTAGAGCACAATTTCCTTTTTTATCAGAGCAAGCTTTAAAACTATTTAATGCTTCTTTTATTTTTTCTGCAGTAATACCTTGTTCCCAACCATCTACATTTAAAGTAGGTTTATTTTCATATTTTAATATTTTATATTGAATAATTCTTATTATAGTAAGTGCAATAAAACAAATAAGAAAATGTGCTTTTATATGTTCTTCTGTCCATACATATATAGGTCTTCCTTCTAAATCACTTTTTATAATTCTAAAAGAA
>CALVXR010000087.1 GCA_944371445.1 uncultured Bacilli bacterium | reverse complement strand
GCGAAGTAATAGATGCGTATATGCTTTTATATTTATATAGAAAATAATAAAATAAACTTCCTGCACAAAATGATGAAAATACTTTATACAAATTTAAATGACTAACTGAAAATAATAAAGTTGATATAAAATATTTATTTTTTTTACTTAACATATCAACTACTAATTTTCTATATATTATTTCTTCCAAAATAGGACCTATTATACAAGTAGATATAAAAAATAATAATGAAAACGAACTTTCATCTTTTATTATAAATATCAAATTCCATATGAGTGAATAAATTATTGTTATAAGACATATAATAAATAATTGTCTTGATTTTATTTTACTTATATTCTCTTTATTTATGATTTTTTTTCTTGTTAAAAAAACAATAAATATAATATTAAATATTATTGTAATTAAAATAAATAATTCGTTAAATCTTGTAGAATTATCATTCAAAAAAATAGATAATAAACTATAAGAAGTAAAAGCAATAAAAACTTGGCTTAATATTAAGATAATTGGCCAAGTTAATACTTTAATGTTTTTTATTATTTTTTCTTTTTTCATTTACTTCTTCAACTAAATACTCTGAACCTATTTTTTTTACTATTATTACTTCTTTAGATTTATTTATCTTTTTCTTTGCAATTGCATCTATCTTTTTCTTACCTACTTTTACAATTCCAGAAGAGTTTTTATTTATTTCTTTTATAACAAGCCCACTTTTATCAATTAATTTATCTTTTTTAGCATGAATATTTAATTTATTTATTAAATTATTTAATTCATTTTTATATTTCACAAATAGAAAAATACTTATAACTGTAAATACAATAAATTGTGTTAAAAACTCATCAATAAAGATTGAAAGTAATAATGTCACTAAACTAGCAATAATAAACCATATTGTAGTTGTAGCTTCAGTTGTAAATTCTATTAAAATAAATAAAATTAGTATTGTAAGCCATATCCAAAACATTGTATCACCTGTTATTTATTATACTATTGTATTTTAATAAAAACAATATTTTATTGTATTATTTGCTTCTTATACTGTAAATTATTTATAGAATTAATATCATTTACTATTATACTATCTATTGGATATCCATTTATTTGATAATTTGTTTTATCATTATTTATAGTATATTTTTCTAATATATTATCATAATCATATATATAGTTTTCTAAAACTTCATCTAAATTATTGTTTACAATATATTTGTTAAATTCATAATATATTTTATTTTTATATATGGGATTTATATAGGGAATTATTTCATATGTATTATTAGAAAAATATTTTTTTATATTTTTAGTTGTAATTTCAGGTTTAAACTCACTAAGTAAATACATATTTGGTTTATTAATAATATCATTCGTTTCATTAAATACTTCTTCTGTTTTCTTACTGTTTAATGACAAAATGACAAATAAAAAAAATAATGCTGTAATTTTTTTCATATAATCACCTCATTATTTTTATTTTAACTTTTTTTTATTTTTTTATACTATAATGTTTTACCATCAGTATTTTGATACTTTTGGTTTTTAATAGTTGAAATTGCAATTTCTAAATTATTTTGTAATTCCTCTAATCTATCTTGTGGATAATTAGAGCGATTTGCCCAAAATACTTTTTCAGCATCTTCTATCATTCTTTCGGCATTATCTACATCAATTAATCTCATACTCATAGCTGATGAAAGTGATGCATTAAAGTTATCAGCAGCTAACTCACCTACATCTTTTTTAGTAATTGACTCAACTTTAACAGGATTTAATTTTTCTTTTAATTGAGCGTATTTTTTTAATTCATCCATATCAATTTTTTCACTAGAAGCTTTTTGGATTTCTTCATTTGATAAAGAAGCCAAGTCACCATTAAATAAGCTTTCGTAATGTTCTTGTACACTTGCATGTCTTCTATTTTCTAACACTTTTTTTGCATTAGTTAGTTGCAAATCATAATATTTAATGTCTTCTTGAATAGAAGCTAATTCTCTTTTTATTGGTGCCATTCTTTCTAATTTTAATTCAGGATGAATAAAGTCTTGTCTTTCTAGATCAATTAATTTTCCTCTCAATTCCTGTTCTCTATCTCTTAGTTTGTTTATTTGTACTTCTTTATTTGCAATAAATTTATTTAAATCAGAATATTTTGTTGAAGGTCCTTCTGTCACTTGCTTAAATGTTTGTTTACTTAGTTCTTCAAGTTCATTTAATAGATTAGTCGCTTCTATACTACTATTAAATATTTGACTTTCATACATATAACTTCTAATTAAATTTTTTGCTGTGTCAATATTTTCTTTTGTTGGATTACCTTTTGCCTTATTTACAGTTAATTTGATCGTCTCTAATATATTTGCCGCTTTTCTTGTTGTTTCGCCTTTTTCCAATAATTGTTTTTCTATGTTATCTAAATTTGAAATACATTCATTTAGTGCAGTTTCATTTCTGAAATTGTCTCGATGATTAAGAATAAGTTGTTTTAATTTATCAATTTTTTGTATATCTGATTCTTTTTTAAGCTTACTAATTTCATTTGAAATATATTCTAACATACTGTCATTTCCAACATCTGAATATGTATCATACAAATTATTCTTCTTCAATATTTCTTCATTAGCATCTATACTTTTTTTTGCAATTGTTATATTAGCATAACTAGGATTTTTTTTCATTTCTTCTATTTTTGTCTTTACACTTTTTACAATATTATTTTCATATAATCTATCAAGTTGTTGAATATAATTTTTAGCTATTTCTTCATTTTCAAATAAATTTTTATTATCTTTATATTTTTCTATATAAGCCTTTGCAGCTTCTATATTTTGTAAATTTGGTTTTTCTTTAGCATTTTGCATTATTTTTTCAAATTGTGATTTTTGTTTTTGTATTTCATCTTGTTCTTTTTTTAATGTTTTTTCTTGTTCTTGTTTTAATATTTCCTCTTGTTGTTTTCTTAGTACATCTTCTTGTTCTTTTCTTAATTCTTCATCTTGATTTTCCTTTAACTTTTCTTCTGCTTCTTTTGCTACTTGTTCTTCTTTTATACGACTTTCTATTTGTCTATTAATTTTATCTAGTCTTTCTTTTAAACTCTTTTTTACTTTTAGTGATTCTTTTTGAATAGCTCTTTTTGAATATATTTCGTTTGCCTTATCATATAGTGATTTCAATTCTTCAATGGAAGTATTTTTGTTTTTTACAAGTGATTCTAATTCTTCAATTGTTTCTATTAATAAGCCAAAACGACCTTTCCAAAATCCTTCAAATCTTTTTAATTTAGATTTTGGCATTTTAATATATCTTTCTTTATTAGTCGAAACTTCTTCATCAGTATTTTCTTCGTCATCGTTTAATAATTCTGGCTCTATTTCCTCATTATTTTCTCCTAGTTCTTCTGATTTATTCATTTCGCTTTCTAGTTCTTCAGCACCTATTTCATCTTCATCATTATAATCAATAATTCCATTAATTCTTTCTTCATATTTATCTTTTAAGTCTTTAGAAACTATATTATCTAACAAGTTATTTAAAGAACTTTTTGTTACATCATCAATATTAGTTTCTTTTAACATTTTTTCTAACTCTAATATTGCAGTTGCTTGATCAAGTAACATTTTAATCATTTCATAATTTTCAACATCTGAATTATTTTTTAAATATTTATTAACAATGTCTACATTTTTAGTTAATTTTTCTAAATCTTTTTCTTCAAGATTATCTTCAATGATTAAATCATCAATTGACTGAATATCTTTAAGTGCTTTATTTACTATAATATGAATTCTTCCTATTTGTAATTTTTTATTATATTTTTCTAAATATTCTTTATAAAGTTCTTCTGTTCTTAATTTAGTACTATCAGATTCATTATTTAAATTCTTAAGTAGTTCTTCTAAATCTTCTGATGGTTGAGATGTTAATTCGTCTGCTTCTTCATGTAAAATTTCTGGCTCTTTTATTTCCATACTATACCTCCTTATCTTTACTTGAATTAATAATTCTTCTCATTACTTCTTTTATATAATTCCAAGATTCATCATTGGATACTTTCTTTAAAGAATATTTACCATCTTCTTCTTTTACAACCTCTGATGTATTTAAAATTACTAATCCATTATCATCTTTTTCATTAAAAGTATAAATCATATAATCTTTTCCATCATGATTAAGTTTAAAATATAAAAGGATTTCAGCCTCTTTTTCAATATTATCAGTATCAATTAAGCTAACAATTTGTCTATCACTCATACTAGCTCCTCCTTCTTACAATTCTTTATATATTATAACACATAGTGTAAATTTTTATCAAGTTAATTTACATTTTTAAACATAAATTTAAAATAAATATTTATAATAGTAAAAAATAACTGGCTTATATATATTACTTTACACTTTTTTATTAATAAAATATATTTAATAACATATTATTTACTAGGTGATTTAATGAAAAAAATATTTACTAGTTTATTTTATATTTTTTTACCTATTGCTATAGGATTTATAACTTCTATTTTTATTGATACAAGTAATTATCAGAATCTAATAAAACCAATGTTTTCTCCCTCTAAAATCGTATTTCCAATTGTTTGGTCTATTTTATATGTACTTATTGGAATTTCATATTATTTATATAAAAGGAAAAATTATTATTCAGTAACTGATATAATATATTATTTACAATTATTTTTTAACTTTTTATGGTCTTTTCTATTTTTTAACTTAGATTTTAAATTTTTTTCAATAATATGGCTTGTTATTTTAATTTTACTTGTAATCATTTTATTTATTAGATATTTAAAAGAAAGTAAAATATCTGCATATTTAATAATTCCTTATATACTTTGGCTGTTTATAGCTCTTTATTTAAATATAAGTATATATATATTAAATTAAATTCTAGTTATTTCTAGAATTTTTTAATTGCCAGCTAATCCATGACATAATTACATTTACAATATAATCTATTTCTTCGTTTGTAAGCTTTTTATTTTTTTCTATTTTATGCCATTTATATAAACATTCTCTACAACAAGTTGCAGTTGCGTGCTGCGCTATAAAACAAGGATGACCTTTCATAGGAGTTTGTTTTCCATCATTTGGTATATATAATGGTGCTAGTCTTTTATTTATAAAATCATATGCGTGACTTTTTATTTTATCTAATCCTTTATCTTCTATATATGATATATCCTTTTCTTTTAATTTAAAACTACTTCTAAAATTTGATTTATCTAATTTATTTAAAATAATTTCTATTTTATCCATTATTTTGTCTCCTTATATAAAAGATTATCATACTCACTATGTTTTTCTATCCAATTTACCCCATAAGAACATGTACAAATAACTTTAATATTGTTTTCTTTTAAATAATTAAATGCATTTATAAGTAATTTATTAGCTATACCTTGTCCTCTTAATGAAGGATCAACATAAGTATGATTTATATTTACTATATTTTCTTTTACATATGGATATGTAACAATACCTAAAATTTTATCATTCTCTAAATATATACATCTATTTTCTTCCACTTTATACATAAAAATCCCCTATTTTAAATACATAACAAAATTCTCTAACATTAAAGAACCATCTTTCAAACTATAATATGGGCTATAATTATATGTTTTATCTTTATATTTTATTTTTATTGCTGCATTTGAATATAAATCAGAAACATTACACTCTAAATAAAAAGGTTCACTAACTTTTTCGACTAAAGTTTCCTTCATTTCACCTTCTTCTTTTAATTCTTGCTTATATATTTCTATTTCCATACCTTTATATCTTGGTATTATTAAAAATTTATTTATTCCACTAATAACAATATTTTTAACTTTATTTAATTCTTTATTACTATAGTATTTTTTTACTATATTTTCATTATCAAAAATAGCAATCAAAAACTTATCATTATTAAATGGTAATTTACTACTATAATTAGTTGTATTTTCAAAAGAAAAATAAATTGTTAACAAAAAAATTAACGCTATAACGGAAGATAATAATATTTTTTTCATAATAAACCTCACTAAATCAAAAATTCTATTATTTATAAATTTTACTAAATCATACACTATATATGATTAATTTAGATAATTGTATCACTATTTTATAATTTTAACAATATCATTTAAATAATTAAAAAAGTGGTGCTTTATGCATCACTTTAATATCTATAAAATATTTATTAGATTTGCATTAATTCATATTCAGTTGTTCCTATTCCCATTTCTTCAGCATGTTTTATTGTAAGAATTCCGTTTCTTGTTTCAATGCGTTCTACCATATGATTTCTACCACTATCATCAGAATTATAAATTAAATCCAAACATGCTTTATCGAGCGCTACTGGATCTATTGAAGCTAAAATGCCAATATCTTTCATACATGGAGCTTCTGGATTTGAATCACAATCACAATCAACAGATAAATTATTCATAATATTTATATAAACAATATTACCTTTCATATAATCTACTACTGATTTATCTGCTTCAGCCATTGATTCTAGAAAATCGTTTTGAGGTGCTATATTATTCCATAAGATATTAACATCTTTTGTTTTTCCTGCAGAATGTATCCATGCTTTTCCAGAAGATGAGGCAATACCAATTGACATATTTTTTAAAGCTCCACCAAATCCTCCCATAGCATGTCCTTTAAAATGAGATAACATTAAAATAGAATCATAGTTTTTTAAATGAGCTCCAACATAATTTTCTTTTAGATGTTTTCCTCCAGTTACTGGAATAGCAAATTCTCCTTCACTATCCATAATATCTACTTTTTCAATTTTAGTAAATCCATGTTCTTCTACTACTTTAAGATGTTCTTCTGTTGTATTTCTTCTTCCTTTATAAGCTGTATTACATTCTACTATAGTACCATTTAGCTTTTGAACTAACTCTTTTATTAAATTAGGGTTTAAAAAATTGTGTCCACCTGGTTCACCAGTAGATATTTTTACTGCAACATTACCTTCTAATTTTTTATTTAGTTTTTCATATATCTTTATTAGATTATCACTATTTATTTCATTAATAAAATATACCTTTGCTTTTTTCATAATTTTTCTCTCCTTTATTTTTTATAATTATACTTATATAATATCACAAAGATTAAATATTATTAATTTTTTTATTATTTTTTTTAATCTATTAATGATAAGGTAACTATTACATTACCTTCACCTAGTATATTAATTAATTCTTTTTGACTAATATCATCTATCTTTCCTAATCTAGTTAGACTCCAATTATTATTATCATAATAAATAACAAAATTATTACCTTGATATAATATTAAATCTCCTGCTTCAGTTTTAATATTTTTATTATTTTGTGGTAAATCAAATTCTAATGTTCCTACTTTTTCCATACCAGCATAGTCACTCATTTGAATAGTTATTTCTCCTTCTTTTAACTTGTTAATTAAAGCTTGTGATGAAGAATTATTTTCTAAAGTAGCTGTTAATTCATTGCTACCAATTATTAGTTTTATTTTATTTATTTCCATTTTATCTTCTTTCTTATTATTTATTATATTATTTTTTGTATATAAATAAAAGCCTATAGTTATTAATAAAAATAATATAACAATTATAGTTACTGTAATAATTTTATTCATAATATTATTTATAGTTTATTATATTCTTCATCACTAACTTCTTCTAACCATTCATTTTTAGTTTCTACGCCAGGTACTTCAACTGAAATATGACTAAACCATGAGTCTTTTTTAGCACCGTGCCAATGTTTTATATTAGGTTTTATAACTATTACTTTTCCAGGAGTTAAAGATACTGCTTCTTTTCCTTCTTCTTGATACCAACCATAACCAGATACACATATTAAAATTTGTCCTCCACCTTCTTTAGCATGATGAATATGCCAGTTATTACGGCAACCTGGTTCAAATGTTACATTTGCCATAAATATAGGGCTTTCTTCTTTTTTTACTAAAGGATTTAAATAAGAATTCCCTATAAAATATTTTGCATATTCAGAATTAAAATCACCTTTACCAAATATATTTAAATTATCAAACTTTTCTTTATTCATTTTCATAAACCTCCTTAGCCATATTAAATACTGCCCATGCATTTGGCCAACCTGCATAAAAAGATACATGTGTTATAATTTCAGCAAATTCTTTTTTAGTAACACCATTTTTTTTAGCATTTATTATATGATACTTTAAACTATTATCTAAAATACCTTTACTCATAAGTGCGACTACAGTAATAATAGATCTTGTTTTTAAATCTAATTCTTCTTCTCTTGACCATATTTCTCCAAATAAAATATCATCATTTAATTCAGCAAATTTAGGTGCGAAAGAACCTAAAGAATCTCTTCCAGCTGTTTGCTTTTCCAATCTTCCCTTGAATAATTAATCTAATAGAAATATAAAATAATTTCTATATTGATTAATCCCTATCTATTAATATTTTTTGCTTTATAATATAACAAATTTTATA
>CALVXR010000086.1 GCA_944371445.1 uncultured Bacilli bacterium | reverse complement strand
TTAAAAATACATACTGTAATATAAATTGAACCGCCGTATACCGAACGGTACGTACGGTGGTGTGAGAGGGACAAATTAAAATAGAGAAAATCTATTTAATTTTCTCTACTCGATTGTAAAATATTTACAAATTTATCTCATATATTTTAATAGGTGATTGTATGAGAAAGAGAGTGAAATTTAAAAGAAGATATGGGTTATTAAAATTTGGCTTTTTAGAAAAAGTAATATTTGTGATAATATTATTAATAATTTCTCTTTTTCTATCCTTAAGATTTTTAAATAAAAAAGCTTATCCATTATTTTTAAATTATGCAGAAGCTGAAATAAATAAGATATCTAATATAGTAATAAATAAAGCTATATCAAAACAATTAGTTGAAAATGCAGATGTAGATAAGTTATTTATAACACAAAAAGATAATAATAATGAAATAACGACTGTTGATTATAATTCTATTGTAGTTAATAAGTTTTTAAGCACAGTAAATAGTACTATACAATTATATCTAAGACAAATAGAAGAAGGAAATATAGATTTTATAGAATTACCAGAAGATATTCTTAATAATTATGAATTAAATAAAAAAGAAAAAGGGATAATTTATAAATTACCTATAGGAGTTATTTTTGATAACTCTTTTTTAGCAAATATTGGTCCAACCATTCCTATAAAATTTCAGTTTTTAGGAGATATAACTTCTTCCATAAATACTAAAGTAACAAATTATGGAATAAATAATGCTTTAATTGAAGTTAATTTAAATCTAAAACTTACGCAAAGAATATTATTACCTTTTGTATCAAAAAATATTATAATAGAAAATAGTGTACCAATTTCTATTAAAATGACTCAAGGAAATGTTCCTAATTATTATTTAAACGGAATTGAAAATAAATCTTCATTAGTTACTTTACCTAAAGATTGATTTTATTTATAATTTGTTGTAATATTAAAAATGCTTGAGGTGTTTGTATGTATGAAAGATTTGTAAAAAGCATATCGTTTTTAATTGGCGGTATATTTATATTTTTTGTTGGTATATTATTTATAATAGAAAATGTTCATTTATATGAAAATTTAATTTCTATTGTTTCTATATTACTATTTATAGTTGGGTTTTTATCTATACTTAAATATTTGGTAAGAAAGAAAGATGTTAATATTACAAAAGCTTTAATCAGTATAATTATTGCTTTTATAATGAATATAATACCAAGTATTCCACTTTCTATTTTACCAATAACTTTATCTTTATATTTATTATGTAATAGTGCTATATGTTTTTTATATTATTATTTACTTAAAGAGATAAATGAAAGTGGTAGAGTAATAGAAATAATAAAAGGTATATTTTATTTTGTAGTATCTATACCATTATTATTTTATCCTATTATTAACTTAAAAATAGTTCTTATAATATTAGGAATATATTTTATTTTAATTGGAATTTATTTTATTAAAGATTTTTTGAATATGATAATTAGTACTAAAAATAAAGAAAAATTGAAAAGAAAAATACATTTATCACTACCAATATTTATTACTGCATTAATACCTTATAGTACTTTTAAAGAAATAAATGAATATATAAATAGCAATAAAGTTGTAAAGAAAAAAATAAAAGAAAACAGTGACAATTATGATTTAGAAATATTTGTTCATGTATCAGGATCAGGCTTTGGTTCAGTAGGTCATATCGATTTATATTATAATGGTAAGGTTATATCATATGGAAATTATGATATGAAATCAAGAAAATTAGGTGAAGCTATTGGAGACGGTGTATTATTTACATGCAACTCGAAAGAAAAATATTTACAGTTTTGTAAAGAACATAGTAACAAGTTATTATTTGGTTTTGGTATTAAGTTAAATGAAAAACAAAAAATAAGAATTGATAAAAAAATAAGAGAAATAGAAGATAATTTAGAAGAATGGATACCTTACTATAAAAGAGCATTAAATAATAATGAAAAGATTCGTGAAAATGATTATAAAGATTATGCTAGCTCACTATATAAAATTACAAATGCTAAATTCTATAAATTTAAAAAAGGAAAATTTAAAAAATTCTTTATATTAAAAACTAATTGTGCAATGCTAGTAGATACAATTTTAGGAGAAGCTGGAACTGATATACTTAGGATGAGTGGTATAATTGCACCAGGTAGTTATTATGATTATTTATATAGGGAATTTTGTAAAAAAAAGAGTATTGTTGTGTCATATAATATATATATAGGTAAAGAAATATTAATAAAAAAACATTAGATTTATTTTCTAATGTTATTTTTTTATATTCATAATTACTGGAAGTATTATTGGTTTTCTACCAGTTTTTTCATATATATAAGTACCTAATGAAGATGTAATTTCATTTTTTATCTCTGTATAGTTTATTTTACCCTTTAGTTTTTTCTCAATAGATTTTTTACTTATTACTTCTAAACTATTTAGAAGTTCTTCATTTTCATTTACTAGTACGAATCCTCTTGTAGTAATATTAGGTTTACCTAATAATTTATTATTGTTTGTATCTATATTAGCGATTACAACTACTATACCATCATTAGCCATAATGTTTCTATCCTTTATTACAGCTCCACCAATATCTCCAATTCTATTTCCATCTACGTATATATCTCCAGCTTGAATAAAGCCATCTCTTTTTATTTTTCCTTTATACATAGATAATACATCACCATTATTTAAAACAAATGTATTTTCTCTTGGTATATCACATAAAACTGCTAGATCTGCATGTTTTTTAAGCATACGATATTCACCGTGAACTGGCATCATATATTTTGGATTCATAAGTCTAATCATAAGTTTTAGTTCTTCTTCACTACCATGTCCACTTGTATGAATATCACTAAGTGATGTATTTGTACATACTTTAACACCTTTTAAATAAAGTTTGTTAATTGTTCTAGAAATACTTTGTGCATTACCAGGAATTGCTGAAGATGAGAATATTACTAAATCATCAGGTCTTAATTTTATTTGTTTATGAACACCATCTGCTATTCTAGATAATGCAGCAAGTGGTTCTCCTTGTGAACCAGTACATAATATACAAACATTTTCTGGTTTTAAATGATTTGCTTCATCAGCACTTACGAATATTTCTTTATTTTTAATGTAGCCACCTTGAATAGAAATATCGATATTATTTTCCATACTTCTACCAAAAATAGTTATTTTTCTTTTATTTCTTTTGCAAGTATCAACTATATGTTTTAGTCTATATATATTAGATGCGAATGTCGCTATTATAATTCTTCCTTTGTGACTTTGAAAAATTTCAGATAAAGCTTCGTCTACTTTAGATTCACTATTACTCATACCTTCGTTTAGTGCATTAGTACTATCACTTAATAATAAAGTAACTCCTTTAGATCCAATCTTAGCCATTTTATGCAAATTAGCCATAGGACCGATTGGTGTTAAGTCAAATTTAAAATCACCTGTACTAACTACAGTACCATTAGGAGTAGTAATTGCTATTCCGTGTGAATCTGGTATTGAGTGAGTAGTTCTAAAAAATTCTACTTCAATATCCTTAAATTTATATCTAGATTTTTCATTGTAAACAATTAAATTTTTGTAACTTATATTTTTATCAGCAAGTTTTTTTCTAATTAGTCCTACTGCTTGATTAGGTGCATATATAAATGGAATATTAACCGATTGTAATAAAAAAGGAATTCCTCCAATATGATCTT
Organism: uncultured Bacilli bacterium; assembly: GCA_944371445.1. Lineage (GTDB taxonomy): Bacteria > Bacillota_I > Bacilli_A > RF39 > UBA660 > RUG12867. The sequence goes on along the minus strand of CALVXR010000086.1, from coordinate 21,820 downwards.
CGTGACCATGTGTTATAAATAAAGCTTTAATTTTACTTTCATTTTGTTTTAAAAATGTAAAGTCTGGAATAATATAATCAACACCTAAAATTTCTCCTGCTGGAAAAATAATACCCGCATCTACAATAATAATTTGGTTATTATGCATTACACAATACATATTTTTACCAACTTCACCAAGACCACCAAGTGCAAAAATCTTTGTAGTCCCGCTATCAAAAAATTTCATTAATTTCTCCTTTCTTTAGATTCGTAACTAAATGACTTAATAATTATAACTTTTTTTTTCTAATTTGTCTAGTAGTTACTATTTTAAGTCTTTTTTTTTTTGCATTTTTAGTGTACAATGATAGTGGTGATAATATGGGATTATTTGATAAATTCAAAAAAATACTCAATGTCTCTAATAAAGAAGAAAAAAAAGATGTTGAACTTTATGATAAAGGGCTTGAAAAAACTAGAAAAGAATTTGTATCTAAACTTAATCTTCTTACTATGAAATATAATAAAATAGATGAAAGTTATTTTGAAGAATTAGAAGAGATACTTATTATGGCTGATATTGGTGTAAATACTGTTATGAAGTTTATAGATAGATTAAAAAATAGAGTAAAAAAAGAAAATATTACTTCAGCAAATGATTTAAAAGAAATTATAGTAGATGAAATGTTTATAATATATGTAAATGAAAATATTATTGTAAATAAAATAAACTTTAGTAATGATGGACCTACAGTTTTATTATTTGTAGGTGTAAATGGTGTTGGTAAAACTACTACAATTGGAAAACTTGCCTATAAACTTAAAAATGAAGGAAAAAAAGTACTTTTAATAGCAGGAGATACTTTTAGAGCAGGAGCTATCGAACAAATAGTTGAATGGTCTAATAAAGTAGGTGTTGATGTCGTATATAAAGAAGGAGCTGATCCTGCTAGTGTTGTATATGATGGCCTAGTTAAAGGTAAAGAAGAAAACTACGATGTTATTTTAATAGATACTGCTGGAAGATTACAGAATAAAATTAATTTAATGAATGAACTTGATAAGATAAATAAAGTAATTGGAAAATTTATACCAAACGCTCCTCACGAAACACTACTTGTTATTGATGCTGTATCAGGACAAAATGGTATAAATCAAGCAAAAAGTTTTAAAGAAATAACAAATATTACTGGAATTGTTTTAACAAAATTAGATGGAACTGCTAAAGGTGGAATTGTTCTTGCGATAAAAGAAGAAACTGATATTCCTGTTAAATATGTAGGCTTAGGTGAAACAAAAGATGATTTAAGGGTATTTGATATAGAAAAATATATTTATGGTCTTTTTAAGGAGTGGTAGTATGACGAAGAAAAAAGATAAAAAAAATAATAATTTGTTAGTTTTTATTCAAGCAGTTATAGCAGTTTTATTAATAATTTTAGCTATAACATATTTATTTTTACCAATAATATTACCTTTATTACAAATAATAATAATAACTTTCTTTATAATAGGTTCAATTAATAGTTACAAATTAAACAAAAATAAAACTATGAGTCTACTTTATGGAATAGCTGCAGTAATAGTTTTTGTTAATTTTATATTAGAGATTATTTATGGATAATAAAATATATTTAATAAGCTTATATGATTTATATATAGAATTATTTACTGATAAGCAAAGAATGTATTTTGAATCATATTATTATGATGATCTTAGTTTATCAGAAATTGCAGATAACTATGAAATAAGTAGAAATGCAGCTTATAAGCAAATAAAAGAAGTAGAAAAAAAATTATTATATTATGAAGAATGCTTAAAGTTAAATGATAAAAGAAAAAAAATATTAAATTTGATAAAAGATGAAAGATTAAAAAATGAGATTTTAGATATTTTATAAAAGGGGATGAAAAAATGCTAGGAAAAATAGTTTATATTGGTAATACAATGGCTCATGTTGAGGTAAAAGAAGGAACTAAATTAGCAGAAAATTTAATGAATATGCATATTATATTTGAAGATAATAATAAAAAGATTTTGGGCGAAGTTGAAGATGTAGGAGAAGAAATTATAAAAATACGTTTTTTAGGTGAATTTGTAGGTGATAAATTTTTAGGAGGAGTTCTTAGAAAACCAACCTTAAATTCTAAAGTTAGAGTTATTACTCCTGAAGAAATAAAATTAATAGTAGGTGAAGACACAGCATCTAGTCTTTTAATGGGATATTCTCCACTTTATGATGAATGTCCAGTTAGAATCGATATTAATGAACTTTTTAGTAATCATATGGCTATATTTGGTAATAGTGGTAGTGGTAAATCATGTGGTGTTGCAAGACTTCTTCAAAATGTATTTACTAATCCAAAATTAATACCATATAAAGCTAATTTTATGATATTTGATGCATATGGTGAATATCATAATGCTTTTAGAGAACTTAATAAAATAAATCCAAATTTTAACTTTAAATTTTTTACAACAAATGAAAATGATTTGAAAAATGGTGGAGAGCAAATTAGACTTCCAATTTGGCTTCTTAATCTAGATGATTTAGCACTTTTATTAGATGCCCAGACACATTCACAACTTCCTATAATTGAAAGAATGCTTAAACTTACTAGAATATTTGCTGAAACAGATGAGAGTGCGATTAAATATAAAAATCATTTAATAGCTAAAGCAATTCTTACAATTTTATATACTAATCAAACATCATCTAGTAAAAGAAATGATATATTTCAAATTTTAAATACTTGTTCAACACCTGAATTTAATACAGAAGCTCCTGTTCACGGTATTGGATATACTAGAAAATTTAGAGAATGTTTTATAATTGATACACAAGGTAATTTTACAGAAAGTGTTTTAGTTACTCAGTATATATCTAGTTTTATAGATGAAAAATTAGATTCATATGAACCAAGAACTAATTCTTTCTATACTCTTGAAGATATGGAAAAAGCTTTGAATTTTACTTTAATTTCAGAGGGACTTCTAAAAAATGAACAAGCATATAATGATGCAGTAACTTTAAAAGTAAGACTTCACTCTATTGTAATAAGTGAAAATGCTAAATTTTTTGATTATCCAAAATATATAACACTTGAAAATTATATATCTTCACTTGTTACATATAATGGTAGAAAAGCACAAATAGTTAATTTTAACTTTGAAGATATTGATGACTCATTTGCTAAAGTACTTGTAAAAATATATTCTAGATTATTATTTGTATTTACAAAAAAACTAGCTAATAGAGCAACAATACCATTTCATTTATTTTTAGAAGAGTGTCATAGATATGTTCAAAATGATAATGATTTAAATTTAATAGGTTATAACATTTTTGATAGAATTGCTAAAGAAGGTCGTAAATATGGTCTTATGCTTAATTTAATATCTCAAAGACCAGTTGAAATATCAGAAACAGTTATATCACAGTGTAGTAATTTCATTATATTTAAAATGACTCATCCAAGAGATTTGGATTATATAAAGAAAATGCTTCCTAATATAAGTGCAGAAGTTGTTGAAAAACAAAAAGCATTACAACCTGGTACTTGTGTAGCTTTCGGTAGAGCATTTAAAATACCAACTATTATAAAGATGGAAATGCCATCACCAGAGCCACAAAGTAGTAACTGTGACGTTGCAGATACATGGCAGGTTCACCAAAGAGCTTAATGCTCTTTTTATTTTTATAATTTTTTGGTATAATTGTGTGGAGGTGTTTTTATGCTTGAACTTGAAAATCATAAATTTGAAATAAAATCAGCAGAACTTAATTTTAAACAAAGAAATTACAGAGGAGAAAGTATAGTTACAGTACAAATTATGATAGAGTTTTTTCCATCACTTGTTAATGATAATATAGTATCTGGTACTATAGAAGTAAAATTAGATACAAATAAAGTAAAAAGTATAAAGGATATCGAGAATAATACATTTAAAGGAGATATTGGTAATGTAATGATAGCTGTTTTAAATAATGGTAATTTTGAATATCTAAGTAAAGATGAATTTGAAATATCTTTTAAAGAGAAAAACAATAGAAAAATAGAGTTTACTTTAAAGTTAGATAATTGTATTTTAAATACTGAGGCTACTATGGTAAGTTTATACACTACTAGTACAGATAAAAAAGATTTAAAAGATAAATTTGACTTAAGTGATTTCTATGATACATATATAGAAAAAGAAATGGGAAAAAATAAAATATTAAAATTCTTTGTTAAAGAATAAATCTAGGTAACTAGATTTTTTATTGTTCTTTTAATTATATTTAAAAAGTGATATAATTTTATATGAGAAAGGTGATATTATGGAAAAACTTACAAAAGAAGAAGTTAAACATGTTGCTGATTTAGCAAGATTAAATATAAATGAAGATGAATTTGAAAAATATAGTGTGCAGTTAAATGACATCTTAACTGAAATAGATAAGATATTAAGTGTAGAAATAAATGAAAATGAAGAAATATTAATTTCTACAACAGATGCTTCTAATAAACTTAATAAGGATGAGGTAGGAGAAATGCTTAGTAGAGAAGATATATTTAAAAATGTTAAAAACAAAAGTGGTGATTATATAATTGTTCCAAAGGTGTTAAATGACTAATTATTTAGAAAAAAACGTAACAGAAATAAATAAATTATTAAGAGAAGGAACAATAAAGCCACTTGATTTAGTAAACGAAGCATTTGAAAAAATAGAAAAAGAAGATTTAGGAGCATTTATTACATTAAATAAAGAAAATGCAATAAAAAAAGCTAAGGAACTAGAAAATAAAGAAATAGATAATATTTTATTTGGAATACCTATAGCTATAAAAGATAATATAGTAACTAAAGATTTAAGAACAACAGCGGCATCACATATGTTAGACGATTTTGTTCCTATTTATGATGCTACTGTAGTAAAAAAAATAAAAGAAAAAAATATGATTATTATTGGAAAAACAAATATGGATGAGTTTGCAATGGGGTCTACTGGTGAAACTAGTTATTATGGTGAAACTAAAAACCCATGGGATAATACCAAAGTACCAGGTGGTAGTAGTAGTGGTTCAGCAGCTTCGGTATCTAAACGTCTTACTATGTTATCACTAGGAACTGATACTGGTGGAAGTATACGTCAGCCTTCTAGTTTTTGCGGCACAGTAGGACTAAAACCAACATATGGTAGAGTTTCTAGATATGGTATCATTTCATTCGCATCAAGTTTAGACCAAGTTGGACCAATCACTAAAAATGTATATGAAAATGCATTACTTTTAAATGTAATTGCAGGATCTGATGATATGGATTATACTACTAGTGATAAAGAAGTAGATGATTATACAAGTTTAATTGGAAAAGATATAAAAAATTTAAAAATAGCTCTTCCAAATTACTATATGAGTGATGTTATAAATGAAGAAGTAAAAGAAAATGTACTTAAAATAACAAAACTTCTTGAAGAAAACGGTGCGATTATAGAAAAAATAGATATACCATATTTAGAGTATGCTATACCTTTATATCAAACAATAGCACTAGGAGAAGCAAGTAGTAATTTAGCTAGATATGATGGTATAAGATATGGTTATTTATCTAAAAATTATAGTGACATAGATTCTTTATATAAAAATAGTAGAAGTGAAGCTTTTGGAAATGAAGTAAAAAGAAGAATTATGATAGGTTCTTACGTATTATCTGGAAAGAATGCTCACATTTATTATGAAAAAGCATTAAAAGTAAGAAATGCAATGAAAAAAAGTTTTGAAAAAGTATTTGAAAAATATGATTTTATAATAGGTCCTACTAATACATCATATGCTTATGATTTAGGTACTAAAAAAGATGATGCGTTAAAATCATTTTACGATGATTTACTTACAATACCTGTTAATATGGCAGGACTTCCAGCTATGAGTATTCCGATAGGATTTAGTAAATCTAATTTACCAATTGGAATGCATATAATAGCGCCTTGGTTTGAAGAAAAAAATATATATAGACTAGGTTCTTTTATAGAAGATAAACTTAATTTAGATTTAAATCCAGGAGGTGAAAAATAATGTTAGTACCTACAATAGGAATTGAAGTTCATGCTGAATTAAAAAGTAAAACAAAGGCATTTTCAAATAGTAAAAATGCATATGATAACTATCCTAATGTAAATGTAAATGAGATAGATTTAGGATATCCTGGAACACTTCCTAGAATTAATAAAGAAGTAGTTAATATGGCTCTTAAAGCAGCACTTGCTCTTAATTGTAAAATAAATAAAAAAATGCATTTTGATAGAAAAAATTATTTTTATCCTGATTTACCTAAGGGATATCAAATTACTCAAGCAGATACTCCTATAGGATATGATGGATATTTAGAAATAGAAGTAAATGGAAATAAGAAAAAAATAGGAATAGAAAGAATTCATATTGAAGAAGATACATGTAAAAGCATTCATACAATGGATGGAACTTTACTTAATTTTAATAGAGCAGGAGTTCCTTTAATTGAAATAGTTACAAAGCCATGTATAACTTCTCCTATAGAAGCAACTAGTTATTTAGAATCATTAAGAGAAATGCTTTTATATTTAGATGTAAGTGATGTAAAAATGGAAGAGGGAAGCATGAGATGCGAAGCTAATGTATCACTTCATGAAGAAGGAACTGATAAATTAGGAACTAAAATAGAAATTAAAAATATAGGCTCAATTAGTAATGTTGCAGCTAGTATAAATTATGAAATAAACAGACAAAAAGATTTAATTGAAAATAATATAGAAATAAAAGAAGAAACAAGAAGATTTGATGATAAAACTAGTAGTACAATACTAATGAGAGTAAAAGAAACAGGAAATGATTATAGATATTTTCCAGAACCAGACCTTCCATATATATATTTAACAGATGAACAAATAGAAACTACTAGAAAAAAACTTCCAGTACTTCCACAAGAGTTAAAAGAAAAATATAAAAATGCTGGTATGAGTGATGTTACTATAAAAAGTTTAATAAATAATAAAACTTTATGTATGTTTTTAGAAAATGTTTATGATAAGATAAATCCTGTAAATGGCGCTAATATATTAACTGGAGATGTATTATCATATTTAAATAAAAATGATGTTTCTTTAAACGAAACACATTTAACAATATCAAAATTTGTAGAACTTTTAATATCTTTAGAGAAAAATATTATTTCTTCTAAACAAGCAAAAGAATTGATTAAAGATTTAATGGAAAATGATGAAACAGTAAATAATCTTATTAATAAAAAAGGCATGATTCAAATAACTGATGAGAGTCAAATAAAAGAGATGATTAATAAAGTTTTAGACCAAAATGAAGAATCAATAAAAGATTATAAAGAAGGTAAAGATAGAGCTATTAAATTTTTAATGGGACAAATAATGAAAGAATCCAAAGGTAAAGTCAATCCTTCTCTAGCAAGCTCTTTACTAATTTCTGAACTTAATAAAAGATAATTGAAAAAGAATGACAAATATAGTATAATAATTTTACAGTAGAGGTGGTTAAATGATAAATTTTGTAAAAACACATAAATTTGAATCAGTTATTACTTTTATAGTATTAATTATAATAATTTTTATAATTGTTTTTGCAAAAATATTCTTTTTTTCAGATACAGGAGATCCATATGGAAATAGACTCGACGGGATAGAAAAATACAGAATAAATGAGGATAAATTAAAAAAAATTGAAACAGATTTAGAAAAAAAAGATGATATAAATAATGTAGATATATTTATTACAGGAAAAATTATAAATATCATGATAGATTTAAATAGTGAAATAGATTATGATTTAGCAAAATCCTATGGTGAAGAGGCTATTTTAAATTTTGACAAAGATGAACAATCATTTTATGATGTGCAAATATATTTAACTACTAAAGATGAAAATAAAACATATCCTAAAATAGGTTATAAAAGTAAATCATCTAAGAAAATTTCTTGGATGAAATAGATAGGTGGTAATATGAAAGCTAAAAAATTAATAATTTTTATCAGTATAATTGTTATATTATTAGTAGGTTCTTATTTTTTCTTTTTTAAGCAAGATAAAAACTCTACATTAACTTTAGCAGAAAAAAAATGGATTGAATCTAATAAAAATGATGTAATTGATATTGGAGTTTTAAATGATGTTCCAGTATTTAATCAAGAAGGAAAAGGATTATTTTTAGATTTTATAAGTGATATAGAAGAAAATACTGGTTTAGAATTTAATAAAATCGCTTATGATAAAAATCAGAGTAATAATGAAGAATACAGATTTGATATAACAAATAAAGCATCAAAAGATGATATTATTATATATAAAGATAATTATGTATTAGTTGGTAAGGAGACTTCTAAATATACTTATATTGATTCACTTCCTCCTATGTTAATAGGTGTGGTAGGTAGTGATCTTGAAAATGTAAATATGTATTTAAATAGAAGTTCAAAATTGACATTTAAAACATATGAAAATTATGATAAGTTGTTTGAAGCAATAAAAAAAGATGAAGTTAAAATGATTGCTGTTCCTAAGAATTTATATTTAAAAGAGAGTTTACAAAACAATTTAAATATAAATTACCAAATTACAGATTATACAAAAGACTATGTTCTACATCTAGGAAAAAATAAAACTTTAAATAAAATAATTAATAAATATTATGAAAAATGGCAAAAAGAAACTTATAAAAAAAGTTATGGTGAACAATTTTCGGAAGCATATTTTAATTTTAAAAATATAAGTGAAAAAGAAAAATCAAATTTTAGAAGTAAAAGATATTCATATGGTTTTGTAAGTAATATCCCTTTTGATTATACTTATGGAGGAAAGTTAAAAGGTATAAATAAAGAATATATTAAATCTTTTTCAGAATTATCTGGTGTAGAAATAAAATATACTGAATATTCTGATATAAATGATATGGTAAAAGCATTTAATGAGAATAAAATTGATTTTATGTTTAATAATATGAATGTAAGTAAATATGATATTGATACTTACGATACTGTTAATAATATAGAAAATAAAGTTGCTATTGTAACAAATTATAAAAATAGTATTAGAATAAATTCCATATATTCTTTAAAAGAAAAAGAAGTGTTAGTAATAAAAAATACAAAAATTGAAACATATTTAAAAGAAAAAGAAGTAAAGGTAAAATCTTTTGATAATATGAATGACCTTTTAAATTCAGTAAATGAAAATAGTATTATAGCTATTGACCTATATACTTATAATTATTACGTTAATAGTGAATTAAAAGGATTTAGATTAGCTTATAGTTTTCTATTAAATAAAAATTATGGATATGTTATTAGAGATATAAAAGAAAACAAAACATTTGAAGATTTCTTTAGTTTTTATATTTCATTTACTTCAGAAAAAGAAATATCAGACATAACAATGATGGAGCTTTTAAAAAGTAATGATGGTTTAACTAATTTCTTTAATATTATTTTGTATATAGGAGCTACAATTGGAGTTTTTGCAATCGTAAAAGGTATTATTAAAACATTTATAAAGCCTAAAAAAGAAACTATAAATTATAGTTCAAAAGATATAAAACTTAAATATGTTGATCATTTAACTTCACTAAAAAATAGATTATATTTAAATGATAATATAGAAAAGTGGGATGAAAGTGAGATATATCCTCAAGCAGTGTTAATTTTGGATTTAAATAATGTTGCTTACATAAACGATAATTTTGGACATAAAGAAGGGGATAGAGTTATTGCTTCTGCTGCTAATATATTAATTCAAAATCAAATAATAAATAGTGAAATAATAAGAACAAATGGTAATGAGTTTTTAATATATTTAGTTGGATATAATGAAAAACAAATAATTTCTTATATTAGAAAATTACATAAAGAGTTTAAGGAATTAGATCATGGATTTGGAGTAGCAATAGGTTATAGTATGATAGTTGATGCTATTAAAACAGTAGACGATGCTATAAATGAGGCAACTTTAGATATGAAAACAAATAAAGAAGAAAATAATAATTAGGCAAAGACTTCTTTGCCTTTTTATTAAAGGGTGAATGTATGAAAAAGAACAAAGTAAAAAATAAAATTGATAATTTAATAAAAATACTAGATAAAAGGGAACTTAGAATATTACCAGGCCAATTAGCTTTCTTTTTAGTTTTATCTGTAATACCTATTATAACTCTGACAACTTTTTTTGCTACTGAATTTGCAATTGATACAGATTCTTTAGTAGACTTTATTAGTAAAGCTATTCCTAGTGAACTTAGTAAAATACTGATTCCTTATATAAATGTTAAAGGTTTTGATTTAGGTGTTGGTGTATGGATGGTTACAGGTTTCCTTGTTGCATCTAACGGGGCACATTCAATAATAATTTCTTCTAATGCTTTATATGGAATTGATGATTCTCCATATTTAAATAGGCGTATAAAGGCAATTTTAATGACAATATTATTAGTATTATTGTTTATATTTATTTTAATTATATTAGCTTTTGGAAATAGTATTTTAAATTTTATATTTAGTTTAGGTTTTTTAAAACAATTTTCTAAAATAATTTATATGGTTTATTTTATTTTAAAATGGAGTGTAGCATTATTTATTATATTTTTTCTTTTAAAACTTATATATACAATGGCTCCTGATATGAATTTAAAGAGTAAATCTGTTAATAAAGGAGCTATATTTGCAACTTTATCATTTTCAATTATTACTGCAGTATATTCTTATTATGTAACATATTTTAGTAATTATGATATTATCTATGGAAGTTTAACTGGTATTGTTTTACTGATGATTTATATTTATATTTTATCTGTTATATTTGTTATAGGAATAGCAATTAACTCTAATAGTTATAAATTGGAAAATCAATTATAACATAGTAACTTATTTTAAGTACATAATAGTACTGGATACATAGTATCTTCAGACTACATTTAGTACTTAAATTAATTTTACTGTGAATTAAAAAAGTATTAAAAAAAACTGTTTTTATAACAGTTTTTTAAGTTTAGAAGCGACCTCCGCCACCTCCGCCACCAAATGATCCACCGCCTGATGAAAATCCTCCACCAAATCCACTTCCAGAAGATGAACTTGATGCAGCTACTTGTGCAGAATGAGCATTATTATAACTTGTATTTATAGAATTAGTTACTAAACTATTAAAAATTATTACATCAGTAAAACTGTAATTGTTATAAACTGGAGTATAACTATAATAGTTTGGATTATTATTTATTTTTATTTCCATTTGTTTAGATAGTTTTTTTGCTATTCCAAATATTGTAGCATAAACTAAATATTTTTCCCATAATACTATTTGTGGTAAATCTTTATCTTCAAATTTACCAAAATCATTCATAAAATTTTTAAGAGCGTTCCATTTTAAATATTCTTCATTTCCTGAATGTGTTCTTTTAGAACTAGCTAGTATATATATAATGCATATAATGGATAATATAAGTAAAACTATATTTAATAGATTATCAGGCATATACTCCATAAAAAACAATATATCAATAATTATAAAAGCGAATGGAAGTAGGACAAGTTTTGATTTTGCTTTTTTATTTTTTTCAAAGAAATTATATGACTCGGCATTTACTAATGCAGCAACGTGCCAATTATTATAGTTATTCATTACAGATTCGTAATTTTTTTTACCTCTCTTTTTTAATTCAGATATAGTTATGGTATTTTTATCATCAAATACAAACATTAAAGCTTCTTTTTCTTCCATAGATAAATTGTTTTTATCATCTATTAAAGTTAACGTATAATCATTATCTTTTATTTTGGTAAATTCTATTTTTTTCTTATAGATTAGATTAAGAATAGTAGCTGATAATGCTTTTGCGGTTATTTGTTTATTTATTAAGTATTCAACAGCAGAAGGAGATTTATCGCTTGGAAAATCTCTATAATATTTATGTGTAAATATTCCTTTGTATTCTTTATCGTATTTAAAATAATTTCTTATTATTACTAAAATTAATACAATTATAAAAATTATTTCTACAATCATTAATAATCTAAACTTATTTCTTATATTATTTGCTTCATCAGCTTTTTGTTTTTCATAATTTAATATTTTATTTAAAGCATTTATATTAATTATTTTAGAACTGTTTATAATGTTTTCTCTATCAAATAAAACTCTTACATCGAATGGATAACGTGCATCATAATCTTTAATGTCTACATATACTTTAGTTTTTCCGTCTAGTCTAATATTACCTGTTAACTGGCCATGTGCCCATGCTCTAAGTTCATTTTTATTGTTTGGAATATTAATTTTCATTTGAAAATCATCTATGTTTTCTTTTTGTTCTGTAAATATATTCCAGCCAATTTCACCATAGTCATTATATAATACTCCTAAATCTTCTATAATGTATTTTATATAAAAAGCTTTATAGTTATTATATATTCTAATTTTTAATCCTTTATATAATTGCTCTACAGTATATTTACCATAACTTCCTACAGATACGTAGTCTGAAAGTAAAAACTCATCACCATTTATGTTATCAAATAAAGTATCTATATTATCATTTGATTTTGATACTCCTTTTACACTTACTATTTGTATATTTTTAGCGTTATGAAGTTTATTTCCACCTAATGAATCAGTATTTTCATTAAAATCATCTGCGTTTTCATTAGCGTATTTTATTATTCTTTCATATCCATTATATTCTCCATTTAAATCAATATATTCTTCAACTTCTAAATTACCATTATCAAGTATAGTTGCATTTATATAGTATTTGGATATAGTTTCAGCATTTACTTTATTTATATTTAAAAACAAAGTAAGAAATAATAGTATTAATATAGAATAAAGTTTTTTCATAATAAATTCTCCTTTTTTGAAAAAAATCCTACAAAAGGTAGGATTAAAATTTAACTTTTGGAACTTCTTTATCAGCTTCAGTTGCTTCAAAGAATTCTTCAGGTTTAAATCCAAATATTGATGCAACTATATTTGAAGGGAAAAGTTCAAGTTTGTTTTTATAAGATAAAACTGCATCATTATAGAATTGTCTTGCAAATGATATTTTATCTTCAGTTTCTTTTAAATTTGCTTGTAAATCTAAAAAGTTTGTATTTGCTTTTAAATCTGGATAAGCTTCAGAAAGTGCAAATAACTTAGAAAGTGCACCTGTAAGTTCGTTATTAGCTGCCATTTCGTCATGAGTACTAGATGAAGATACAACCTTATTTCTAGCAGTTATAACAGCATCTAAAGTTTCTTTTTCGTGTGATGCATAACCTTTTACAGTTTCTACTAGATTTGGAATTAAATCAGCTCTTCTTTTAAGTAATACATCAATTTGAGACCACTGATCTTTAACCATATTTCTAAGTTTTATCAAACTATTATATGTTCCTATTACAAACATTATAATTAATAATACTATGACACCTACAATTATAAGTGCAATTGTCATTCCTCCCATATTCTACCTCCTACTTTTATTATATATTATTATTTTAAAAAAGAAAACAATAAATTGAATAAAAATTTTAAAAAGTTAAATTATATAAATGGAGGGATAATATGAACGTTGATATTAGAAAATATATTAGACAAAATTTTAAAGGTAATTCTGAAAAAGAAATAAAAGAATCTATTGAAGAATCAATAAATTCTAAAGAAGAAGTAACTCTTCCAGGTCTTGGAGTTTTTTTTGAAATTCTGTATAATAATGTAGATAATGATATAAAGGAAGAAATTATAGAAATACTATATGATAATTTACATTAATTCTTCTTTTGTTTTTAAGGCTCTAACTATAAATCTTTTTTGATCATCATTAGTACATGTAATTAAAGTTAGATAATCTCCTTTTTCATTTAATATATACATATCTTTTACACTTATTATTTTAGTATACATAATTTTATATGTATACTTTTTGTCTTTATAATAAATATATATTAAATTATTTTGATTTAATTTAGGTAAAAATCCAAATACTGATTTTGTGTTATGACCTGCTAAAACTAGATGGTTTATTTTGTCTATTTCTTTTTCTTTATTAAATATACCAATGTATGTTTTATTTTCTTTTACTAGATTAGTTGTTTTTATAATTATTCTTTCAAAGTTAAAATCTGGTATTTCTATATATGGAATTGTAGTATATTTTTGATTTTTAATTTTATTTATTGAATTTATCTGTTTTATTATTTGGTTATTATTGTTAAGAAAATAGAAAAAAGAATTTATTATTGAATAAAAAATTAGTATTATACCACTAAAAAATATTAATTTTTTTATACACATATAATAATATTATTCCTATACTAAAAAATGTAAATGATGAATTTAAAACCTTTTTGTCTAAATTTGAAGTAATAGGCATATCATATTTAGTATTAGTAATTATAAATTTTTGCTCATCTTTTCCTATAGTTATGCTTATTAGTTCATCTTTTAATAGATAACCTTTAGGTGCTTTATTTTCTTTTAAATAATAATTTCCATAATTTAAGTTATCAATTTGAATTATTCCATTATTATTTGTTTTATATGTTCCTATTATTTCTTTATTTTCATTAAATAATGTAAATTCAGCATTTTCTAAAGGTATTTTAGTATTATCATCTTGTTTTTCAATAATTAATTTTCCTTGTCTAGGTTTAACTTTAACAAATAATTTAGCGTTTCTTAATCTATTAGAATTTAGTAAAAATGAAGCTACTGTTTGTGAGGAATTTTTGAAATATGCTAGACTAAGTCCTGTTTCACCATTAGTATTTTTCTCGTTTAAATTTATTTCAAAGTCTTCATTTCCAGTTATAAAAGATAGTTTGTTACCTTCTATAGAAGCATTATTTTTTTCCACAGTAAAATTTTGTAAGGTATTATTTGTATCAATTATTTCGTGTTTTTCCTGTGGATAACTTTCTATAGTTTTACCATTAAAACTTGGTAATATTTTATGATTTTCTACTAAAGACAAAATTTCTTGTTTTAAATGATCTATATTTATGTTTTCAAATTCTACGTTAGTACATCCTAAAACTTCCCATATCAAAGCTTGTGTAGCCATATAGTATTCAAGTGTATTATGATTTTTATATTGATATCCATAGTAGGCTATTATTTCCATTTTGTCTTTTTGCTCATCTGTTATTCCTATTTTTTCAAAAGTAGCTTCTTCGTAATCTCCTTCATATAAAATCATACCTGGTTCTATACAGTAAGCTATTTTGCCATCTACATATATGAAGTAAAGACTAGTTTTATATCTTTCTCCATATGGTGTAGTTTTAATAACTTTTACATTTGTATCTGCTTTAATTACTTCATTTGCTTTAACATTCGAAGTAATAGAAAATAAAAGCAGAAATATAATAATTATTTTTTTCATTTAATCACCTCTACTAGCATATACTCTAAAAATTTATTAAAATCCTTTAAAAAGGTCTAAAAAAAGTTATAAATCATAATTTTAATTAGAGGTGAGTTATGAAAAAGATATTTGTATGTTTGTTATTGGTTGCTTTTTTATTTATGCCTAAAGTTAGTGCTTCAGAAAGTCTTGCAGAGAATGCTAAGAGTGCAATTATAATAGAGCCTACTACTGGTAAAATTTTATTTGAAAAAAATAGTCATGAAAAACTTCATCCAGCCAGTATGACTAAAATGATGAGTATGCTTTTAATATTAGAAGCTATTGAAGATAATGTTATTAATTGGGATGATATGGTTACTGTATCAGAGGAAGCATCTAGTATGGGAGGAAGTCAAATTCTTTTAGAAACAGGAGAAAAGATGAGTGTTTCTGATTTATTTAAAGGTGTAGCTGTAGCAAGTGGAAATGATGCTGTTGTAGCTCTTGCGGAAAAAGTTGCAGGGACTAAAGAAGAATTTGTTAAATTGATGAATAAAAGAGCAAAAGAATTAGGTCTTAATGATACTAATTTTAAAAATCCACATGGTCTTGATGACGCTAATCACTATTCTAGTGCATATGATATGGCTATGATTGCTAAAGAACTTTCTAAACATGAAGAAATATTTAAATATACTTCAATATATGAAGATTATTTGAGAAAAGGTACTGATAAAGAGATTTGGCTTGTAAATACTAATAAAACGCAGTGTTAAAAATACTATAGTAAATTATTGCTATAGTATTTTTCTTTTTACTTAAAGGTAAAATACTAGTTTTGTATAAACAAAGTATAAATGATTGTATGTTAATAAAATCTAATGCTTTGGAATAATTCATAAACTCATTCGTATAATTCTATTGTAATAATTATTTTATTAGGAGAGGAGTGTTATATGAAATTAAACAAAAAGTTACAAATAGAAATAATGAAGTTTTTTATGAAAACTAGTATTCCTAAAATTGTAAATGAAAGGAAAAGTATTACTTCTAATTAGGAGGAGTGATACAAATGCTTATGCAAACAGCAATATATGCAAGAGTATCTACAGAAGAACAAGCATCAGAAGGATTTAGTATACATGCGCAAAAAGATAAACTAACAAAATATGCTGAATTAAATGACTGGGATATTGTAGATTACTATGTTGATGATGGTATAAGTGGTAAAAATTTAACAGAAAGACCTGAAGTAAGTAGATTAATTAAAGATGTAGAAAGTGGTAAAATTACAAATGTACTTGTATATAAACTAGATAGATTAACTCGTAGTGTAAAAGATTTAATTTATTTAATTGAATTATTTGATAAAAATAATTGTACATTTAACTCGCAAACAGAAAAAATAGATACCTCAAATGCTGTTGGTAGAATGTTTGTAAAAATAATTGGAATATTTGCTGAATTTGAAAGAGAAAATTTAGCTGAAAGAGTTAGTTTTGGTTATGAACAAAAAACAAAAGAAGGTAATTATACTAACTGTAATGGAGTATTTGGTTATGATTATATAATAGGTAAAGGAAAGTTAAAAGTAAATAATGAAGAAGCTAAATATGTTAAAAGAATTTATGATTGGTATATAAATGGAGATTCAATGTTAAAAATTGCTGGTAAAATGAAAGAATTTAATGTTCCTACAAAAAGAGGTGGAAATTGGAATCAATCTACAATATCATCTATTTTAACTAATCCACTTTATATTGGTAATGTAAGATATGGTACTAATAAAAAAAATGGATTTGAAGTAGTTGGTAAAAATATTACTCCGTTAATTAGTAAAGATTTATTTTATAGTGTTCAAGATTTAATACAAAAAAGAAGAAAATTTAAAACAAAAAAATATTCATCAGATGATACTTATTATTTTAAAGTTTTAAAATGTTCAAAATGTGGTGGAAAACTTCATGCAAGACAGCAAATACAAAGTAATAAAAAATATATTACATATCAATGTAATGGTAGAAATAATCATAGTTGTGATGCTAAAGGATTTTCACATTATAAAATGGAAGAAGCTTTTTTAAAGTATTTAGATACTATTGAAGACTTTGAATTTAATGATGAAGTATTAGATGAGAAATGTGAATCAATTGAAGAAGAAGATATAAAAAAAATTGAAGAAGAAATATCAAAATTAAAAAGAAAACAATATGAAACAACAGAATTATTTTCAAGTGATGATATCGATTATGATACTTTTAAACAAATAAAAAATGTAATAGATAAAAAGTTAGAAATATTATATAAAGAATTAGATAATTTTAAATCAAATATTGAGCCAAATAAACCTTTAAATATTGATAAAATAAAACAAATTATTGTAAATTTAAAAAGTAATTTTATATCTTTAAGTAATCGCGAAAAGAAAATGTTTTTAGAAAGGTTTGTTAAATTTATTGAAGTAGAAAAAATAAATGATGAAGTTATAATTAAAAAAGTTGAATTTTAAAATATTACGCTATCAAAAGATAGTGTTTTTTGTTAGGAGGTAATGTTAATGAAAGAAATTCATGTAAGAATTAGTGATGATATATATAATTATATTAAAGATTATTCATATGTTAATAAAATTACTTTTTCTAAGAGTATTAACTATATTTTAAATAAAGTAATAAATATAAATAATAAAGATAATCAAATTGCAAATATTTCGCAAATAGTCCAGTATATTAAAGAAAATTCTTTTATAACTAAAGAATTATTAGAACAGTTATATTCTGATTTAGATTTTGAAAACTACACTGATAAAGAAAAATGTAAAATGTTAAAACAATTTTATAACAATTTAAATATAAGGAGAATTAGTAAATGAGAGGTGTTTTATATAGATAATTATGTAATGGTATATGCATATGTACCAGAACATTTTTTATCTTGTAAAGAGTTATCTTATTTAGATAAATTAATATATATTAGAATAGTTGGTTTTTGTAGAAATGATGAATATAATAACGTTTGTTTTGCTACTAATCCATATTTTTCTAATTTATTTGGAGTAAAACCTAAAGCAATATCTGTTAGTATAAAAAAATTAAAAGACTTAGGCTATATAAATGTTAATTATATAAGAAATGAAAAGTTTATAAAACAAAGACAAATTACTTTAAAAAGTAATATATGGCATAATATAAGTAATTATAATATCTTAAATAAAGAAGAATGTATTACTTCAAAAGAAAAAGATAATAATAAAATTAATTATAAAAAAAATAATAATAAAGATATTATTTCTTATGATACTGATGGAGTAATGCTTTGGAATGGAAAAAGATGTGAATCAAAAAAAGCAAGTAGCGAAGAAATTAAAGAAATTGAAGATTTATTAAAAGATTATAAATAATTGTTTTAATTTGAAAAAAATATGATATAATACTAATTAAATTTGAGGTGTTAATATGAATTACTTTAGTTTAAAATCTTTATATTGCAGTAATAATATTCTACTACATTTTATGCGCACTTCAAATTTATTAATAAAAGGGCGAAAGATCTAAAAGATTTTTCGCTCTTTTTTTTGCTTTTTAGAAGGGAGATGAAAACAAAAGTAGGAGTAAATATTTAATAAATAGGATAAAAAGAGGGATGATAAATATAATGTAAATAAAACAAAAATATTTATAATTTTATAAAAAAAGTCCCATTTTTTTATAAAAATAGGTAGATTTTGCAAGTGCAAAATAAGAAATGTGTCTATTAATACCCTTATAAAATAAGGTTTAAATAGCATTTAAGACACATTCTTCTTATCCTGCTATAAAATAATTTAAGTAGCTTTATTAAATAATAGGAGAGTGATAGTATAGAATTAATAAATAATAAATTAATAAAGGAGATCTTTATTGACTAAATCATCATTAATATTTTTATGTAAGGAGTTTGCTATAAGTTAAATTAAGTTAGAGGCAACTATGAGAGAAAAATTAATACTTGAAAATCAAAACTTAATTTACAAAGTTTTAAATGATTTAGTTGTATGTAATAAATTAAAGGAAGATTTATTTCAAGAAGGTATAATTGCTTTAATAAAAGCAGTAGATACATATAAAAATAATATGAATATTAAATTTAGTACTTATGCTTATAAGTGTATTTATAATTATTTAGTTGATAAGTTAAAAAAGAAAAATATAGATACTATTTCTTTATATACTAATATAAAAGATGATATATATTTATTAGATATAATTCCAGATAAAAATAATACAATATTAAATTATATTTGTAAAAAAGAAACTCATGAAGAATTAATTGATTATATTTATAATAATTTATCAAAAGAAGATAGATATTTAATATGTAGTCTTTATGGAATAAATAAAAAAAAGTTAAAACAAAATGTTATAGCAAATCATTTAAACATAACACAAAGTTGTGTTGCAAAAAAACATAAAAAAATAATTGATGAAATGAGGAAGAACTTAGATTATAGAAAAAATCTATAATAAGTTCTTTTTAATTTTAAATTTTAAATTGTATTATTTAATAAAAAAAATAAAAAAAGACTTTTTTTTAGTGAAAATTTTTGATATAATAATTTTAAGGTAAAAAAATACTAGAGTAGAAAGAGGGAGAAAAATGAGTATTAAAAATAAATGTGAAAATAGTTTTCTTAATATTTATAATAAAAGAAGGGGATTCACATTAATAGAACTGCTTGCAGTAATAGTTATTTTAGCGGTAATTGCACTTATTGCTACACCTGCAATTATTAGTGTAATAGAAAATGCAAGGAAAAAAGCATTTGAAAATACAGCATATGGAGTACTAGATGGACTAAGATTAGAATATATGGAAAGAGTAGCTAATGGAGATACAAAAGAAACAAAATTCTTTACATTTCCAAATAGTGGACTTAAGTTATCAGGAGAACAACCAGCTGGTGGTACAGCAAGTACAGATTTAAAAGGAAATATAACATTTACATTATTTGATAAAGATAAGAAATGGTGTGCAAAAAAAGATGGGGCAAGTGAAAAAGTAACAATTTTAGATTATAATGAAAATGATTGTAAGACAGTAAGTTTAAAAGAAGAAATTGAAAAAGATACAGCACATATAGCTAAAAACGTAAAAGTAAATGGAAAAACAGTAAATAAAGTAATAGGTAAAAAATCAGAAAAAATGACTATGAAAAACTATGTATGGTATATGGGCAATCTTTGGCAAGTACTTGAAACAAATGATACAAATAACACAATAAAACTAATAACAGCTCAAAGTATAACAAGTATAGCATACGGAGAAACAAGTGACTATAATACTAGCTGGGTAAAGAAATGGTTAAATGAAGTATTTTATGCTAATTTAGAAGGAACAGATTTAATAAGAGATACAAATTTCTGTTTAGATAAAGTTGAAACAAACAGCGAAACTATAACAGATAGTAGCTATAGTATACTTAAAGTAAATTCACATACACCTATAAATGTATGCCAAAATAAAATAACAGAAAAAGTAGGATTAATGACATTTGAAGATTATGTATATTCAAATAATGGAGAAACAGGAGTATATGATGGTGGTTCATATTTGGATGAAGATGAATTTGAGTGGACACTAACAGCTTATGATAATTCGCATAATTGGATACAGTGGTATACAACAAGTTACATAACAAGTAATAATAGTACATTTAGTACAGTAAAAGGATACGGACATGGAGTAAGACCAGTAATAAGTATAGACGGAAGTTCAGTAGTAAAAGAAGGAGAAGGAACAAAAGTTAATCCATATATACTATTAAATGAAAGAAAAGCAAGTAATGGCTCAAAAATAAATAAAGTAAAAGTAGGAGATTATATATATTTAGATGAAAGTAATAATCCCAATACATTTACAAGTGAATATGTAGCAAGAGATCTTAAATATACAACAACAAAAGATAAAGTAAGATATAGAGTAGTAAAGAAAAATAGTGATGGAACAGTAAAAGTACAAAGAGCAGATGTACTAAGAAATTTATCCAATACTATAGCTATGAATTCAGGAATATATATACCATATTATTACAAAGCAGGAACAAATGGATGCTATTATAATAGTAGTAGTGATTATCAATATCAAGGTTGTGTAAATAATAATCTGTTTAAAGTAGAAGGAAAAAGTGAAGAGTATAATTATAAAAATAGTATAAATATAGGAAATTTCTTAAATAGTAGTAGTAATAGTTTTTATAATTGGTACTCAGATAGTACAAAAAATATGATAGAAGAAAGAGAGTATAATAGATATACTGGAGGATACGCTAAAGATTATAATAATTTAAATAATAATTCAGGAGGAACATATCCAAGTACAACAGACGATGGAAAAGTAACAGCAAAAGTGGCTTTACCAACATGGGGAGAAATGTATTCAGGAAATGATTTAAATGTTTCATACTGGTATATAAACAGATGGACAGGCTCTTCTTCC
>CALVXR010000085.1 GCA_944371445.1 uncultured Bacilli bacterium | reverse complement strand
TACTTTCCCCTTACATTTTCTTTCGTTAGAAATTAGGTACAATAATTTTATAACACATTTTTCGCATGCTCAAAATGTGACATAAAATACTTAACATTATACCAAATTTTGTATTTTTTAACTTATCTAGTCTTTATTATAAGAGTCTTTCAAAGTCATTTTAATTATACTATAAATTATTTTATTTTAAAAGTAGTGAAATGATTATTTACATAAAGAAAAAACGGATAAACCGTTTTATTGTTTTACTAATTCTCTAGGACTATATGAATCATCATAATTAAATAAAGAAAATTCATTTAAAAATTCATTTCTTTCTTCTTCTTTATCAAATATAACTCTATTTTCATTATATTCTATTATATATCTTTCCTGAGAACTTAATATACGTGTATTTTTTGGTATTTTTAACACATCTTCGCACTTTCTTATTACTATTTCTTTATTTAATTTTTGACCTATTGGTTCATAATCAATATTTAAAATCCATTCATTATATATCTTTAATTTATTATTATTATCTTCTTCCACAAAAACTTTATCTAGCAATTTTAAAAATTTTTCTCTTTCATCATCAGTGTCAAATATAATACTATTATTATTAATTTCTACAATTTTTTTTCTTCCCTTTATTACATGATTGATATAATCATCAAAACAAAAATTATCCTTCATGATTTCCTTTTTTCTATACTCATTTTCAAGTATTATTTTATCATAAACTTTTAGCATCAAAATCTCTCCTTTTTTATGTCATATTATATCACATTGTTATTTTGATTGTCTACAAAACATTAATAAAAAATTAGGGAGTTTCCTCCTCTAATTTTATTTTCTTTACTTTAGTATATTTTGTTATATTTTCATAAACAGAGAAGAATACTTCTATTTCTATTTCTGACTCTTTTTTATTTACTTTAATAGTTTTATTGTCAATTATATATTCATCTTTATCTAAAGATTTTTTCATTTTTTCTTCTGCTTTTTCTTCCGCTTTTATAAGAGCTTCTTCTTCCAAATAAAGATTTTCCTTATAGCTTATTTCTTTTTGATTTTCTAGTGTTAAAGATATTGGAAGTAAATTATCCTTCCATAATACTTTTTCTTCTATTTTTTTATCTTTATAAGGTGTTTTATTAAATAACTCAAATCTTTTATTTAAAAACTTAAATGTATAAACTTTATTTTGATTCCCAGTTTCTTTTTCTTCTTTATAGTGATAAGGATATGTAACTTTTACTTTATACCATACCTCACCATAAACACTTCCTTTAGCATCTACTATATCTTTTAAGTTTTCATTTAAAAATATATTTCCACTTATTACTACTTCACCTTTATTTACATAATCATTTACTTTTTTTAATGAAACACCACTTATAACATCTATTTTTTGAATAATCGCTGACTTAGACGCTACTACATCATTTTTTATATTATCTTTTTCTATATTATTTTTCTTTCTCTCTTCTACTCTCACTATATATTTAGTACCACTATTTTCTATTTCTAACCATTCTATCTTATCTTTGTTTTTATTTAATATCCTCTTTTTTATTTTTTGAATTTGATCATAATTTCTTTTAAAACTATATTTTTTTATGCCATTTAAAGAAAGCTCTTCTTTAAGTAATTCTCTTATTTCTTTATCATTATGAACTATTTCTATACTAAATATAATATTACTTAATATATATAGTATTATTAATGATATTATGAAAGAAAAAAGAAGCACTTTGTGTAATTTTAACATTTGTTTTATTTTAACAAATCCGTGCAAATTTACTAAAGTTACTTCGTATATTGTTTTTAATTCTAATATTTTTTCATAATCCTTTTTATATATTGTAATATACAATGTATTGTAATTTATTTTTTTTATTTCTAATATATTTATTCTTTGATGGGCAATTTTTTTTATAAATCTAGATACATTTTTACCTTTTACTTTTAAAGTATATGTACCTTTTATTTTATCAATAAACTCATTATTCATCAGTATTTAACTCGATATTTTTTATTTTGCCCGTAATTAAAAGTTCATCGTTTAAAAGTTTAGCAACTGTCAAATAATTACCTTTAATAATAATTCTTCCAGTACTAACACTTACTATTATTTTATTTTCATCAAAGTGATCTATTAAATTATAATTTACTATATTAAGTTTATTATTTTGATATATTATTTTAAAAGTATCATCATATATATAGTTCCTTACCATATTTTTTAAATTCATAGTATCACCTATAAAAATATATGTGATGCTATAGTATTTATACTAATATTTTTTTGAATAAAAAAAGAATATTTCTATTCTTTTACATAGTCTTTACAATCTTATTTTCCCTTTTTAAACTTTCAAGCATTTCTTCAGTTGTTTTTCCATAGACACCAAGATCATCTATTTGATCAGAATCTAAATGTACAGGTTTAAATGCACCATTTAATTTAAATTCTTCTGGATTTTTAGTAAGTTGCGCAAGTTTGTATTGTAATTCTCCAAACTTTGTACTTCCCGTACTTTTACTATGAACTGTATCATAATTCCAATCTTTTAGAAATGTTTCTATAGTTTCTTTGTCAATTCCTTGTTCTAAAAGTGCTACTACAATTTTTGTTAAATTATCTGTGAAAAATGCTGCATCAAAAACTTCTTTAGCACCCTCTCCTATAAGAATACCTAATTCGTTAGTTATTATTTCATTAACATTTAAATCTTCGCTTCCTACAAGATTGTTTGCTATTATATTAGCATATCCATCTCTAAAAGCATCGATAGGTCCCCTGTCTTTTCTATTTGTAATTGATATCATATGTAAAAGAGCAACCATTAAAATATGTTTTGTATTATTTGTTTTTTCAAGTTCTTCTTCATTTATTTGAATTACATTAGTATGACTATTATAAACAATTGGTTCTTTACTAATATATTTTGAAACTACCTCAAAATTAACATCTTCTAATCTTTCTGCAAGTAAATCTAATGATACGTCTTTGTAATGTTTATTAAAAATAAGGATTAGTTCAAATAAATTTGTCTTTACTTCATCTGTTAAAACTTCATTTCTTTCTAAACTTTTTTGAACTTTCTCTATATCCATAACCTATCACCAAATACATTATATCATATTTTTTAATCTAATAAACATATTTTTGATTAAATATTTACTTTTTTTTCATCACCTATAATTATATTATCTTTTTCTTCTATTATTGCATCAATTATTTTGTTTTCTACTTCATCTTTTATTATTTTATCTATTTTTCTAGCTCCAAAATCTTCATATTCTGATAAATTTATTATTTTATCATATATGTCTTCTTTTATTTCAATATCATATTTTTTATATTTATTTTTAATATCATTTATTTGATTATGTATTATTTTTGTTATATCTTCTTTTGTTAATTTATTAAATTTTATTACAGAATCAATTCTATTTATAAAAGGAACGCTAAACTCTTCTTTAAGTTTTCTATTATCTTTATTGCTATTAAAGCCTATATCATTTGTTAAATATCCTATATTTGATGTAAATATTATTATTGAATGTTCAAAATATACTTCTTTTCCTTTAGAGTCTTTTATTTTTCCGTCCTCTAATATTTGGTAAAATAAGCTTGTAACTTCTTTACTTGCTTTCTCTATTTCGTCTACAATTATAACAGAATTAGGCTTATTCCTTATTTCTTCTAAAATTGTATTAGTACTTTCATAACCTACATATCCTGGAGGTGACCCTAAAAATTTACTAATAGAATGTGGTTCACTAAATTCACTCATATCT
The DNA here is from genome assembly GCA_944371445.1 of uncultured Bacilli bacterium. Classification (GTDB taxonomy): domain Bacteria; phylum Bacillota_I; class Bacilli_A; order RF39; family UBA660; genus RUG12867. Next base: position 4,619 of record CALVXR010000085.1, on the reverse strand, counting down.
ATTTTAATTACATTATCTATTCCAACTAGATGTTTACCAAATATTTTAGCAAGTTTAGTTTTTCCTATTCCTGAAGAGCCTACAAATAAAAATGAATAACATTTATTTTCTTTTAAAAATCCTAGTTTTATTTTTTTTGCAAGCATTAAAAGTTTATCTATTACTTCATCTTGTCCTATAATACTTTCTTGCAGATCTTTCTTCATTATTTCTACTACCTTTTTATTATCTGATAAAACTTCATAAATTGGTACTTTTGATTTATCACTTATAATGGTTGCTATATCATCTATTGTAACTACTTTCTTTTCATTTTTTAAAACTTTCAAATCTAAATCATTTAGTTTGCTGTTAATTTGATTTTCTTTTGTTTTATACATAAATGCATCATCAAAGTTTCCATTTATTATGGCTTTTTTCTTATTAGTTATTATTTCTTTTAAAGCTTTATTTAATTTTTTGTATTCCTTATTTTCTTCAGTTTCTTTTAAACTTACTTTAGCACATACTTCATCTAATATATCTATACTTCTATCTGGTTCATTTCTATTATAAATATATTTTTTTGATAAGTTAACTATTTGAGATAATAAATTTTCACTTATAGACACATGATGAAAAGACTCGTATACTGGTTTTAATTTTTTTAGTATTTCTAAAACAGTAGCTGAATTTGGTTCTTTTATTTCTATTTTTTGAAATCTTCTATCTAATGCACTATCTTCTTCTATAAACTTTTTATATTCATCTATAGTAGTAGCCCCTATACACCTTAAATCACCTCTAGCTAATGCTGGTTTAAAAATGTTAGATGCATCTATTGCCCCTTCAGCTCCACCTGCTCCGACTAAAGTATGTATTTCATCAATAAATAAAATTATACTATCATCTTCACTAACTTCTTTTATTATTTTTTTCATCTTTTCTTCAAATTCACCACGATATTTAGTGCCAGCTACTACTTGTGACATATCTAAACTTATTATTCTTTTGTTTTTTAAATTATTAGGTACTTCATCATTTACAATAAGTCTTGATAACTGTTCTACTAAAGCTGTTTTACCTGTACCTGCTTTTCCAATTAAAATAGGATTATTTTTACATCTTCTAGATAAAATTTCAAGCATTCTTTTTATTTCTTTATCTCTACCAACTACTGGATCTATTAATCCAAGACTTGCTTTTTTTGTAATATCTACACCTATATCTTCTAATATAGATTTATATCTTTTATTACCTTTTTTATTACCTATTAATTTATATGAAAAATTTTTATATAGAGAATCTAGATCTGCTCCCATACCAAGAAGTATTCTAATAGCTACTCCTTCTCCTTCTTCTAAAAGAGATGAAAACAAATGATATATAGTTACTTCTCCATTATTATTTTCTTTACTATCTATAATAGCATTTTCTATTATTCTTTTAAGTAGTGGTGTATATAAAAAATAATTAGGATAATCTTTTCCCACCCCTAGTACTTCTATTATTTCTTCTTTAAATTTTTTATAGCTAATGTTATCTTCTAACAAGCTTTTACTTATTTCATTATTGTTTTTTAAAATAGCTAGAAGTAAATGTTCACTTCCTATATAAGGATGTTTTAAATTATACATTTCTTCTTTTGCCATAACCATTATTTTTCTTGCTTCTTCCAAAAAATTTCCAAACATATTAATCCTCCTATATCTATATTGTTTTAATTTATTTTTTTTAATCATTTTTATATACTATAAGAGCCGAAAAACAATATATTTGTTCTTCACCAAATACTGATGCACTTACACTATATTTAATATCTATTACTTCACCTTCTAATTCACTTAAAAATGTGTTTATACTGCTTTCTAAATCTTTTTCATGACTTTCATCAAATACTTTTACTTTCATTTTATCACCAAAAATAGTATAAAAAAAAAACAGCAAATAATCTGTCGTTTTATCTTATATTTTCAATAATTTTTTTAGGAAGTTCTGTTATATCTTCTATGTCTTTAATCCTATATCCTGATTTTTTCATATCTTTAGCAATTTCAATTAATTTTTTAAACATTTGCTTTTTTTCACTTTCAATTCTCTTTATTTTTTCTTGTTTTCTGATCCTTTGATTTCTCTCAAAATATATATTAATATCAAATGATTCTGTACTGCTCCCACTTCTCATTAATTGTTCTAACTTCTGCATAATATCACCTCGTAATTCTATTTTATAGATAACACCTTTTTTAGGGGCGCCTTTTAATTTTACCATAAACTTCTAAAAGTTCAAATAAAAAAAGCAAATTTTTTTTTGCTTTACGTAAATTAATTTATGAGTTTAGTATCTTTTTTATTTTTCCTTTTATTCTTTGTAGTGTGTTATCTATAGATTTAGGGCTTTTATCAAGTATAGAAGCTATTTCTTTATAATTAAAACCAGATAATTTTAAATCAAATACTTTTGATTCTGTATCAGTTAAAATATCTTTTATTTTTTCCATAAATTCTTTTTCATTTTCAATAGTTAAGATTTTTTCTTCTGGATTATATGAGGAATCACTTATAATTGCTTCTAAATTTCCTAATCCTTCTTCTTCAGTAAATTCTAAAGATAATGATTCATTTAAGATTTTATGTTTTTGTCTAGATGATGAAACTACTAATGAAAGCATCATTCTCTCTATACATTTTCTAGCAAATGTATAAAATAAATTTTCTTTACTTTCTTCATAATGATTGATTGCTTTATTAAGTCCCATTCTTCCTTCTTGAATTAAATCTGACATTTCTAATCCATTATTTTTACAATATGGGTACATTTTTTTTGCAAGTGAAATAATTAAAGGTTCATATTTTTTAAATATTATTTCACTAGCCTCCTCATTGCTTTCTTTTACGTAATAAAGAAGTTCATTGTCATTATATTCCTTATATTGCAAAATACCCCTACTTTCTATCTTCTTTGCTTTAAGGCTTCAAATATAACTATACCAGCAGCTACTGAAGCATTTAAACTGTTTACTTTTCCTTTCATTGGAATTGAAGCAATAAAATCACAATTTTTAGTAATTATATCACTCATTCCTTTTCCTTCATTACCTATAATAATACCTATATTTCCTTTATAATCAATTTGTTCATAAGAAGTTCCTTCCATATCAGTTCCAATAAACCAATATCCTTTTTCTTTTAAATCTTTTATAGTATTTACTAAATTAGTAACTTTTATTATTTTAATATTACTTATAGCACCTGTACTTACTTTTATAACAGTACTATTTACATCTACGCTTCTATCCTTTGGAATAATTATTGCATCAACTCCTGCTGCTTCGCATGTTCTTATGATTGCTCCAAAGTTATGTGGATCTTCTAAATGATCAAGTATTACAACAAATCCATCTTCTAAAGGTATATCATCTATAGTATTATAAGTAAAATCAGGTACATCTAAAATTATACCTTGATTATTTCCTTTTGCAAGTTCATCAATTTCTTTTTTTGATAAAAATCTAGTACTAATATTTTGTTTTTGTAATAAAGAAAGTATTTTTTGGTCTTTAAAATCTTTACTAATTATTGCTTTTTTTATTTTTTCTTTTTTTTCTAAATATTCTAGTGCGACATTTTTTCCATATATATACATATTAATTCTCCCTTAAAATATAATCCATTATTTCACTAACTCGTTCCATTTTATTTTCTAAATATAATGCTCCCAGTAAAGTTTCAAGTCCTGTTGCGTTTTTATATGTCATGATATCTGTATTTTTTGGATGTTTAGTTGATTTATGATTTTTTCCTCTTCTAACTATTGCTAGTTCATCTTCTTCTAAAAAGTTATTTTCTATCATATCTAATAAATATTTTTCTTGTCCTTTGGCACTTACATATTTTGTTGCTTCTTTTTGAAGGTCATTTACTTTTTCTATATTTTTATGCATTAAATATTCTCTTATAAATATTTCATATACTGCATCTCCTAAGTAAGCGAGCGCTAAAACATTCCTATTCATTTTCTCCTTGTATAATTAATCTTATAGAAATATTAATTGATTTCTATATTGATTAATCCCTTTCTATTTATATTTTTTGATTTATTATATAACTAGTTGTATAATAAATCTCGCACTGTGGATTTGTTATTTTTTTCCTACAGCTTAGACTGTTCTAGGAGTCTCTTACCACAGTTTTTTATTTAATTGTTGATTAGTTAGTTAACACTTTGATGTTTTATATTATCGCAAGGATACATGATAGAAAACTATGTGGTCAAACGTGCAGTGCTAAAAATCTAATCTAAGGAGGTGCGTGTATATGATATATGTTGGAATAGATATATCAAAATACAAACACGATTGTTTCATCTGTAATAATAATACAGGTGAAGTAATTGTAGATAATTTATCTTTTGAAAATAACAAAAAAGGATTTCAACAATTTCTCGACTTATTGAAACCCTATGATAATTCTAATGTCCGTATCGGTTTAGAAGCTACCGGACATTATGGTTTGAATTTGAAATTATTCTTAGAAAAGAATAATTATACTTTTATGGAATTTAATCCTCTGTTAATCAAAGAGTTTAAAAAATCTTTGAGTTTACGAAAAACTAAAACAGATAAGATTGACACTAAAGT
>CALVXR010000084.1 GCA_944371445.1 uncultured Bacilli bacterium | reverse complement strand
ACCAATTTATTAGATTGGTTAAAGTCTTTATAAAATATATTATGTAAGCAAATTATCGAATTTTATTGATATTTAAAATAAAAAAAATAGTTTGCTTACATAACTAAATTGCTTACATTTCATATATTATGTAAGCACTTACATAATATATGGATGATACTATATATATAACAAAAACTAAAAAAGAAGCTATAGAAATGCTTAATAAATATATTATTTTATCTAAAAAACTTGGAATAATTATAAATAAAAATAAAACCAAAATAATTAATATAAAAAATAGTTTTATATTTTGTAAATGGAAATTTAAAATATTAAATAATGGTAAAATACTAATGATACCAGTAAAAGATACAATATATAGACAAAGAAGAAAACTTGTAAAAATGTATAATAAAAAAGTAAATATAAATGAAATAAATAAAACTATAATATGTTTTAAATCATATTTAAATATAGGAAGTAGTTATAAATATATAAAATATATAGATAGATGTGTTTGCAAAAACACTCTAAATACATAAGTTTTGCAAGTTCATTTGCAAAACTTTACAAAAGATAAAAAAAGTGCTATTATGATTATGGTGATGAAAATGATAACAAGAACTAATTATTTAAAAAAATTAATTGATGCTAAAGATACTGAATTTATAAAAGTAATTACTGGAGTAAGAAGAAGTGGTAAATCTACACTTATGTTAATGTTTAAAAAGTATTTAATAGAAAATGGTATTGATAAAAACAATATTATACATATTAATTTTGAATCAGCTTTTTATGATGATATCAGAAATTATAAAGATTTATATAATACTATTAAAGAAAAAGAAAACGATAAAAAAATATATGTACTTTTAGATGAAGTACAAAATGTAGACAAATGGGAAAAAGCAATAAATGCTTTAAATATAGATATGGATGTTGATATATATATAACAGGTTCAAACGCGTATTTACTTTCATCAGAACTCTCTACATTACTTTCAGGTAGGTATATAGAAATAAAAATGTATCCATTATCATTTAAAGAATATTTAATATTTAATAATTATGATAAAACAAATATAGAAGATAAATTTTATGAATATTTGAAATATGGTGGCCTTCCGGCAATAACTCTTATAAAAGATAAACCTGATTTAGTCATGTCATATTTAAATGATATATATAATACTATAGTAAAAAAAGATGTTATAGATAGAAATGGTGTCAAAGATGTAGCTTTGCTTGAAAATATAATAAAATATATTGCCACTAATATTGGAAGTCAAGTATCATCTACAAGAATAAGTGATTATTTAAATAGTAATAAAATAACAGAAAAGTCAAATCATCAAACAATAGATAATTATTTAAATATGCTTGAAAAATCATTTATAATATATAAAGCAGATAGAAGTGATATAAGAAACAAGTCAATACTTAAAACACTTGGAAAATATTATATATCTGATATTGGACTAAGAAATATAATTATAGGTTTTAGAAATATAGATGAAGGTCATTTACTTGAAAACTTAGTTTATTTGGAATTACTAAGAAGAAATTTTAAAGTTAGCATTGGAAAAACACTTGATTATGAAGTTGATTTTGTTGCAGAAAATCCTGACAAAATTATATATTATCAAGTAACTAAAACTTTATTAAACGAAGAAATTAAAGAAAGAGAATTAAGAAGTTTAGAAAGTATACAAGATAATTACGAAAAAATAATTTTAACATTAGATAAAACAATAGTAAAAGATTATAATGGTATAAAAGTTAAAAATATAATAGATTTTTTATTAGAAGAAGAATAAAAATAAATTCTTCTTTTTCTATATATAATTAATAAAATTTTACAAAATCTTACAAAAAACATAAATAAAATACAAAATCATTTACACTCATAAAAAAAAGTGATACAATTAATACATAATAGAAAGTAGGATAGTATGAAAAGAGTTTTATTTGTATTTACATTTATCTCTTTATTAGCGCTTACATTTGGTTGTAGTTCTAAAAAAGAAGATGAACTTGTATTAGTAACAGAAGCAGGTTTCGCACCTTACGAATATTATGAAAATGGTGAAGTAGTTGGAGTAGACATTGATATAGCTAAAGAAATAGCTAAAAAATTAAACAAAAAATTAGTTGTAAAAGATGTAGCTTTTGACTTTTTAATAAATGAAGTAAAAAGTGGTAAAGCAGACTTTGCAGCTGCAGGTATGAGTATAACAGAAGAAAGAAAAAAAGAAGTAGATTTTACTTATGAATATACATCATCAAAACAAGTAGTAGTTGTAAGAACTGATAGTAATATAAAAACTTTTGATGATATAAAAGATAAAAAAATAGCAGTACAACTTGGTACAGTAGCAGATTCTTATGCAAGAAAAAATTATAAAAATGCAGAAGTTGTTTCACATAAAAAATATTTAGCAGCAGCAGAAGATGTTAAAAGTAAAAAAGCTGACTGCTTAATAATGGATTCACTTCCAGCTATGGAATTAGTAAAACAAAATAAAGAACTAAAAATATTAGATGGTGTTTTATTTGAAGATAAATATGGAATGATAGTTAAAAAAGGAAATACTGAGTTATTAAATCAAATAAACAGTGTTTTAAATGATTTAATGACTGAAGGAAAAATAGACGAATTTATAATTAAACATTCAAAGTAGAGGTAATATTATGGAATTTTTAAGTACACTAGGTGAAAAATTTTATCAAACATTTATATATGAACAAAGATATTTATACTTTTTAGAGGGACTTAAATATACAGTTGTAATAGCTTTAGCCTCTGCTTTTTTAGGACTTGTAATAGGTACTATTATAGCTTTAATTAGGGACTATTATAAGGAAAATAAAAAAATACTTATATTAAAAAAAATAGCAGATTTTTATGTATATATAATAAGAGGAACACCAACACTTTTACAGCTTATGATTTTATACTATGTAATATTTAAAACATCAACAATATCAGTAATATTAGTTGGAATACTTGCTTTTTCTATAAATTCCTCTGCTTATGTAGCAGAAATAATAAGAGCAGGTTTTGAAAGTAATTCTCTAGATGGACAAAGAGAAGCAGCTAAAACATTAGGGCTAAAATATTTTACAACAATGAAAAATATAATATTTCCACAAGCTATAAAACAAATATTTCCAGCACTTGGAAATGAATGTATAACATTACTAAAAGAAACATCAATTGCAGGATATATTGGTATAGTAGAACTTATAAAAGCATCTGATATTGTTTCATCAAGAACCTATGATTATTTCTTTCCACTTATAGTTTCAGCACTTATTTACTTATTCTTAACATTTATATTAACTAAACTTATGAATTACGGTGAAAGGAAGTTAAATCATGATGTATAAAATAATAAATTTATTTAAAAATTTTGGAAAAGTAAAAGTATTAAAAAACATAAATTTAGAAATAAAAAAAGGTGAAAAAGTAGTAATTATAGGACCATCTGGTTCAGGTAAAAGTACATTACTAAGATGCCTTAATACACTAGAAAAACCAAGTAAAGGAAAAATACTTTTTGAAGGAAAAGACATATATTCAAAAGAAAATCAAACAAATTTATATAAAATGGGAATGGTATTTCAAAGCTTTAATTTATTTGAAAACTTAACAGTACTAGAAAACATAGTGCTAGCACCCATAAAAAATAAATTAATGACTAAAGAAGAAGCAATAAAGAAAGCAAGAGAATATTTAAAACAAATACATTTATTAGATAAAGAAAATATGTATCCAGAAGATTTATCTGGAGGACAAAAACAAAGAGTTGCCATTATAAGAACACTTATAATGAACCCTGATGTTATTTTATTTGATGAGCCAACTTCTGCACTAGATGCAGAGATGATAGATGAAGTACTTAATTTAATGAAAGAAGTTGCAGAAGGTGGAATGACTATGATAGTAGTCACACATGAACTTGGATTTGCAAGAGAATTTGCATCTAGAGTAATCTTTATGAATGAAGGAAAAATTCTAGAAGATGGAACTCCAGAAGAAATATTTGAAAATCCAAAAACAGAAAGACTAAAAAGTTTTCTAAAAAAAGTTAGATAATTATGAAAGGTGGGATTATTTTTAGAAAAAAATACACAATAATAAAGATAGAAAGAGGGATAATATGAGTAAAATTCATGTAACAAGTGAAATTAAACCACTTAGAAAAGTCTTATTACATAGACCAGGTAATGAACTTTTAAACTTAACACCAGATACGTTAAGTGATTTATTATTTGATGATATTCCATATTTACCAGATGCGCAAAGAGAACACGATGACTTTGCACGCATCCTTAAAAGTAATGGAGTAGAAGTAGTATATTTAGAGGACTTAATGACAGATGTACTTGCTTTAAGTGATGACATTAAAAGAAGATTCTTAAAACAATTCATTTACGAAGCAGGAATTAGAACTCCTAAATATAAAAATTTAGTATTTGAATATTTATATAGTTTTAAAGACAATAAAGAACTTGTTTTAAAAACTATGGAAGGTATTCAAGTAAGAGAAATTGATAGAAAGAAAAGAGAAGTTGAAAAATCTTTAGTTGACTTAGTTACTGATGAAACAGACTTTTTAGCAGATCCAATGCCAAACTTATACTTCACAAGAGATAACTTTGCAAGTATAGGAGAAGGTATATCACTAAATAAAATGTTCTCTGTAACAAGAAATAGAGAAACAATATATGCTGAATATATCTTTAATTATCATCCAGATTATAAAGATAATGTAGCACAGTATTATGATAGATACCTGCCACATCATATTGAAGGTGGAGATATTCTTAACTTAAATGAACATATATTAGCAGTTGGTATTTCACAAAGAACTACTGCAGAAGCTATTGATGAATTATGTAAAAATTTATTCAAAGATCCAGATTGTAAAATAGATACAGTACTTGCATTCAATATACCAGTATCAAGAGCATTTATGCATTTAGATACAGTATTTACACAAATAGATCATGATAAATTTACATATCATCCAGGAATTATGGATACACTTCAGGTATTTGAAATCACTGAAGGAGATATTCCAGAATCAGATGAAGATTTAAATGTAAAAGAAATAAATGATACACTCGAAAACATTTTAAGTCATTATTTAGGTAAAGTCATAACACTTATTCCATGTGCTGGAGGAGATAAAGTAGCAGCTGAAAGAGAACAATGGAATGATGGTTCTAATACTCTTTGTATAGCACCTGGTGTAGTAGTAGTTTACGATAGAAATGACGAAACAAATAGAGTTTTACGTGAAAAAGGACTTAGAGTTTTAGAATTACATGGTGCGGAGCTTTCACGTGGACGTGGAGGTCCAAGATGTATGAGTATGCCACTAGAAAGGGAGGACTAAAATGGACTTAAGCGGAAGAGACTTTTTAAAACTTTTAGATTACTCTAAAGAAGAAATCCTATATTTAATAAAGCTTGCTAGAGCATTTAAGGATAAAAAACAAAAAGGAGAATTTCATAGATATCTAGAAGGAAAAAATGTTGTACTTCTATTTGAAAAAGATTCAACTAGAACAAGATGTGCATTTGAAGTAGGCGCTAAAGACTTAGGTATGGGTGTGACTTACCTAGGACCTACTGGATCACAAATGGGTAAAAAAGAAAGCATCGCTGATACATCTAGAGTTTTATCTAGAATGTATGATGGAATTGAATATAGAGGATTTAGTCAAGAGGTTGTAGAAGAACTTGCTAGATATTCTAGTGTTCCAGTTTGGAATGGACTTACAGATGAATTCCATCCAACACAAATGCTTGCTGATATTATGACCATGGAGGAAAATTTTGGTGATGTAAAAGATCGTAAATTAGTTTTTCTAGGTGATGCTCGTAATAATGTAGCAAACTCACTTATGGTAATATGTTCTAAACTAGGAATTAATTTTGCTTGTTGTGCACCAAATTCATTATTTCCAAATGCAGAGCTTGTTGAGACATGCAAAAAGTTTGCTAGTGAAAATGGAAGTACTATCACACTTACTGAAAGTATAGAAGAAGGCGTAAGTGGTGCTGATGCGATATATACTGATGTTTGGGTTTCTATGGGAGAGGATGCTAGTATTTGGGAAGAAAGAATTAATCTTTTAAGACCATATCAAGTAAATTCAAATGTAATGGCGCTAGCAAATCCTAATGCAATTTTCTTACATTGTCTTCCATCATTCCATGATACTAATACTAAAATAGGTAAAGAAATTTACGAAAAATTTGGTTTAGAAGAAATGGAAGTTACTAATGAAGTATTTGAATCAAATGCTTCAAAGGTTATGGATGAAGCTGAAAATCGCTTGCATACTATAAAAGCAGTAATGTATGCGACAATGAGAAAATGAAAAAGAAAATAGTAATAGCTTTAGGAGGAAATGCATTAGGAAAAACTCCCGAAGAACAATTAAAATTAGTAAAAAAAACATCTAAAAATATAGTTGATTTGATAGAAGAAGGATATGATGTTGTAGTAACACATGGAAATGGTCCACAAGTTGGAATGATAAATCTAGCTCTATCATATGCACATGAAGAGATAGAAACTCCTGATATGCCATTTGCAGAATGTGGTGCTATGAGTCAAGGGTATATTGGTTATCACTTGCAACAATCAATTCAGAAAGAACTTCTAAGAAGAAAAATGAGTAAAAGTTGCATAACTTTAATAACTCAGGTATTAGTAGATGCTAAAGACAAAGCATTTACTAATCCAACTAAGCCAATTGGTAATTTTTATACTAAAGAAGAAGCAGACGAGATTGCTAAGGAAAGTGGCTATTTTTTTAAAGAAGATGCTGGTAGAGGTTATAGAAGAGTAGTAGCTTCACCAAAACCTGTAAAAATAATTGAAAGTAAAGTTATAAAAGATTTAGTTTCTAAAGGAAATGTAGTAATTGCAGCAGGTGGCGGAGGAATTCCTGTAGTTAAAAAATGGAATTCTGTAAGAGGTGTTGATGCTGTAATTGATAAAGATAAAACAAGTGCAAGACTTGCTATTGATTTAGAAGCTGATATTTTCTTAATATTAACAGCAGTTGATAAAGTATGTATAAATTATAAAACTGATAATGAACAAAAATTAGATTTATTGACAGTGAAAGAAGCAAAAAAATATATGGCTGATGGAGAATTTAAAGAAGGTAGTATGCTTCCTAAAATAGAAGCCTGCCTTGAATATGTAAATCATAGAAAAAATGGTCAAGCTATAATAACTTCTTTAGAAAATGCTAAAGAAGCGCTTCTTGGTAAAACAGGTACAATGATCGTAAGAGGAGGTTAGTATGACAAAGAAAAAAAGAAAAGGGTTTTTAACTGCCTTTTCAATAATATTTATCTTGATCTTTGTTTTAGGATTAGTAACATATATACTACCTAAAGCACAATTTAATGGTGATGAAATTGTAAATGGGACTGGTGTAGTATCTGCTAGTTTATCACAAATCTTATTATCACCAATTTTAGGTTTTGAAAATGCAATAGATGTATGTATTTTCGTACTTATACTAGGTGGTTTCTTAAAAATAGTTGAAAAAACAGAAGCTTTAGAAACAGGTATAAAAGTACTTGTACATAAATTAAAAGGAAAAGAACTTGTATTAATACCAATATTAATGTTTATTTTCTCTGTTGGAGGAACAACATATGGTATGCTTGAAGAAACAGTTGGATTCTATGCATTATTATCTGCAACAATGGTTATGGCTGGTATGGATACTATAGTAGCATCAGCTATAGTTTTACTTGGAGCAGGTTCAGGAGTTTTAGGTTCAACTATAAATCCATTCGCAGTAGGTGCTGCTGTATCTGCACTTCCCGCTGGAGTAGAAGTAAACCAAGGACTAATAATTTCTTTAGGAATTATATTATGGCTTACAACACTTATTATTTCAATTTTATTTGTAACAAGTTATGCTAAAAAAGTTATTAAGAAAAAAGGTTCTACATTCTTAAGTTTAAGAGAAAGAAGAGCTATGGAACTTGAATATGGTGATCATGCTGAAAAGAAAAATGAGAGACCAAGACTTAATAAAAAACAAAAAGTTACTTTAAGTTTATTTGCATTAACATTTGTTGTTATGATAGTTGGATTTATTCCATGGGAAGAGTTTGGAATTACAATCTTTACTAAATTTACAGGTTGGCTTACAGGTATGCCTCTTGGACAATGGTATTTCTATGAAGCAGCACTTTGGTTCTTAATAATGTCAATTATTATTGGTTTTATAAACCGTACAGGAGAAAAACAATTTGTAGATACATTTATAGATGGTGCTGATGATATGGTAGGAGTTATTTTAATAATTGCTATAGCACGTGGTGCATCAGTACTTATGCAAAGTACATATTTAGATAATTATATTATTTACAATGCAGCTGAAGCACTTAAATATGTACCAATTATCATTTTTGCTCCATTTAACTATGTATTACATGTAATATTATCTGTACTTGTTCCATCAAGTTCAGGACTTGCTACTTTATCAGCACCAATTATGGGACCACTTGCTGATAAATTAGGATATAGTGTTGAAGCTACTGTTATGACAATAGTTGCTGCTAATGGACTTGTAAATTTAATTACACCTACATGCGGAGCTATTATGGGTGGACTTGCACTTGCTAAAGTTGAATATCCAACTTGGGTAAGATGGGCATTTAAAGTAGTAGTTACTATAGCAGTAGTTAATATTCTAATACTTACTGTAGCAATGATGATTTTATAAAAATAAATTGTTATTAAAATTTGTATTTTAATTAATATTTAAAGATTAGATAAATTTACATATAAAAGAGTGATAAAAAAATCACTCTTTTATAATTTTCTCATGAATTTTTAATATTACAATTTTATAAAAATGATAAACATTGTAAAGATAAATATAAAAACATTTACTTATAAAAGAATTTTTTGTATGAAAAATAAAAATGAAACTTTAATTTGTTTCATTTTATTTATATTTAAAATCTTATTGAATTTAAATTTTTTTGTAGATTTTCAATGTTGTCTTCATTTTTATTATCTTCTTCAATATTATTATGATCTGATATAGTACTATCTTGAATATTTTCTTTAAGTTTGTTTTTACCATTTAAAGTCTCATCATCATCAAGCTCTATAATTTTTAGTATTTCTTCAACAGAAGTTTCCCCATTTACTACTTTTTGAAGACCATCTTGAAGCATAGTAGTAACACCAGATTTGTAAACAAGCTCACGCATTTTTTCCTTTGGAAGTTTTTCACTTATAGCATCGTTTACATCTTGAGTCATAATAAGAACTTCGTGTATAGGAATACGTCCTTCATATCCATTATTACAGTTTTCACAACCTTCAGCAGTATATATTTCATCAATATTTTTACCTAAGGCATCTTTAAATAAATCTTTTTCATATTGATTTGTAGGTCTTTTAACTTTACAATGTGGGCACAACCTTCTAGCTAATTTTTGTGAAATAATACCTGTAAGAGAACTGGCCAGTAAATATCTTTCAACACCCATATCAATTAAACGCTCAATTGTATTAAGGGAATTATTAGTGTGGACTGTTGAAAGAACTAAGTGACCAGTAATAGATGCACGAACTGCAATTTTAGCTGTTTCACTATCACGAATTTCTCCAATCATAATTATATTTGGATCTTGTCTTAATATAGAACGTAAAGCACTAGCAAATGTAAGTCCTATTTCACTATTTGTTTGTACTTGGTTTACACCTTCAATATCCATTTCAATAGGATCTTCTACTGTAATTATATTGGTTTCTTCTTTATTAAGTCTTTGTAAAATAGAGTAAACAGTAGTAGATTTACCAGAACCAGTAGCACCTGTTACTAATATAATACCATTTGGCTCAGCAATCATTTTTAAAACTTTTTTATAATTTGATTCACTGAATCCTAAACTTTCTAGTCCATTTAAACTTCTAGTATAATCTAAAATACGAATAACTATTTTTTCACCCATATTAGTTGGAAGTGCAGAAACACGCAAATCAAGTGGCATTTCTTTTACTGTTGCTTTAATCGCACCATCTTGTGGAAGTCTAGATTCTGTTATATTCATTCCTGATATAATCTTAATACGCGTAACTAAGTTTTTCTTTATATCATTTGGAACTTCCGCATAATCTATAAGTAATCCATCAATACGGATTCTTATTTTCATAAAATTTTCTTGAGGATCAAAGTGAATATCACTCGCACCTCTTTTAGCACTATCAAATAATATTTCATTTACTATTTCTACTATTGGTATTTTGTTAAATTCAAATTTTCTTAGCATTAAAATTCTCTCCTTTTATTCTTTTAGGACTAGCCTTTAGCCTAAAAATATTATATAATAAAAATAGATTAAATTCAAGTACTAAAAGGGGCGAAAAAAAATGAGTTTGAATAAAAAGGGATTTATGTTAATTGAAACACTTATAGTTACAACTTTTGTAGTAGCTGTTTTAATATTTATGTTTGTTCAAATACAGAATATTTCTAATAATTATGACAAAAGTTTTTCTTATAATTCAGTAAAATCATTATATAGAGCTAGTAATTTAAGAGAATACTTATACACTAGAAATAGGCAAACAATGGAAGATGAAATAGATTCAACTACTAAAGGTTATATTGATTTATCTTCTTGTAATTATGATTTTTATACATTACCTGGTGAAAATGAAAAAGCAAATGAAGAATATTGTACATCTTTATATGAAACACTAGGAATAAAAAAAGTATTATTATCTCTTGAGGATTTATCAGTTGTAAAAAGTAAAGTTTACGAAAATATGGAAATAGATGATATTTCACAGAAATTTGCTGATTTTGTAAATTATGTAAAATATTATAATGATAATAATAAATTAAGATTGTTAATTGAATTTAATGATGAAACATATGCGTCAATAACTATGGAAAGGATGTAATAATGATATATTTAGATTATAGTGCTACTACAAAACCTTTAGATGAAGTTCTAGATACTTTTGTAAATGTTTCTAAAAAATTTCCAGGTAATCCTAATTCACTTCATAAATTAGGTGTGGAAGCAAATACATTAATAGATAAAAGTTCTGAACAGATTGCTAATTTGTTGGAAGTAAAAAAAGAGGAAATAATTTATACTTCAGGAGCTTCAGAATCAAATAATTTAGCTATCAAAGGAATAGCTTTTTCCTATAGTAATAGAGGAAAACACATAATTACAACAGAACTTGAACATTCATCTATTTACGGACCAATTAACTATTTAGTAAATAATGGCTTTGATGTTGATTTTGTTTCATTAGATGAAAATGGATTAATAGATTTAGAACATTTAAAAAGTCTAATCAGAAAAGATACTATATTAGTTAGTATAAGTGCTGTTAATAGTGAAATTGGAATAAGACAAAATGTAGAAGAAATTGGCTCTTTATTAAAAGAATATCCTAATATTATATTTCATGTAGATGCTACTCAGTGTATAGGAAAAGATAAAATAGATTTAGCAAATATTGACTTAATTAGTTTTACAGCCCATAAATTTTATGGCTTAAAAGGAATAGGAGCCTTAATTAAAAAAGATAAGGTAAGATTAGAACCAATTATTCATGGTGGGAAAAGTACAACTAAATATAGAAGTGGTACTCCATCACCAGCACTAATTGCATCACTTGCAAAATCTCTTAGATTAGCACTTACTAATTTAGAAGAAAAGTATGATAAAGTATTAGAATTTAATAGTACATTACAAAAAGAATTATCAAAATATAAAGATGTTTCTATAAATCATAATAAATATTGCCTTCCACATATTCTTAATATAAGTGTACTCGGAATCAAACCTGAAACATTCCAGCATGCACTAGAAGAATATGATATATTTATATCTACTCAAAGCGCTTGTTCAAGTGGTGAAAATTCAAGAGCAGTATATGCTTTTACAAGCGATGAAAAAAAAGCAAGCTCAAGTTTAAGAATTAGTTTATCTTCTTTTACAACAGAAGAAGAAATAAAAAAATTTATTGAGGCTTTTTCTAAATGTTATCAAAATCTTCATTTAAAATAATATCACCAAATATAAAATCTTCTTTGGAGGATAGTACTTTATCTACTTATTATGACATTGAAGAAAAATGTATAACGGGAGATTTAACTAATATTAATGATTATGTAGATATAAAAGATTCCATTATGAAAAATTCTTCTATTATCGATTCTGTATTAGAAAATTCTTCACTAGTTAATGTTATAATTAGTAATTGTGATTTTTCTAATACTAATTTTGGTAGTAGTACAATTCATAGAATAAAATTTAAAAATTGTAAATTTATAGGAACAGATTTTAATACGTGCTCGGTAATGGATGTATCTTTTGAAGATTGTTTAATGGAATATACGAATTTTAATTATAGTAAGATAAGAAATATAGAAATAATTAATTCTAAACTAAATTATGCTTCATTTAATTATAGTAATATTAAAAATATCAGATTTGATAAAGATAGTTTTGAAGGAACAGAGTTTTTAAGAGTTCCATTAAAAGATATTGATTTTAGTACATCTGATATAGAAGGAATAAAACTAGATTCTAATGAGTTAAGAGGAATTATAGTAAGTTATGAAGGCGCTATATATTTAGCTAGAACATTAGGTATAATAATTAAATAGGTGATTAATATGGAAATGATAATAATATCAGCAGTTTGGTGCCCAGACTGTCTTATAATGAAAAAAGAAATAAAAAAAATAAAAGAAAAATATCCTAATATAAATTATATAGAATATGATTATGATATGGATGAAGATAAAATAAAAAAATATAATGTATCTAATACTCTGCCACTTATTATAATAGAAAAAAATAATGAGGAAATATTTAGATGTAGTGGTGCTAAAAAAGAAAAAGAATTAATAAATATAATAGAAAGTATAGGTTTATAATATGAAAAAGATATTTTTAACACTATTTTTTTTCTTTTTAATTGTTTTAACAAATGTTAAAAGTGTTAAAGCAGAAAATGTTGATATATATTTATTTTATGGAAATGGATGTCCACATTGTAAATCAGAAAAAGAATATTTAAATGAAATAAAAAACAAATATGATATAACTATTCATGAATATGAGACTTGGTATGATAGTGATAACGAAAAATTAATGACTAGAGTAAAAAATGCTTTAGGTATAGAAAATCCATATGTACCTTTTACTGTAATTGGTGATATTGGTATAACAGGTTTTAATGATAATACAAAAAGTGATATAGAATATAAGATTAAAAATTATAATAATTCTGAAAATATAGTTGAAAAAGTTTTAGCAAACCCAGAAGAATATGATACATTAAAAAATAAAGTAATTGAGGATAATAATGTAACTAATGAGAATAAAGATACAAATGAAGAAATAAAAGATATTCCTTTACTTGGAAAAGTAAATGTCAAAAAGGTTTCTCTTCCATTAATTGCAGCTTCCATTGGATTAGTAGATGGATTTAATCCTTGTGCAATGTGGATACTATTATTTTTAATTAGTTTACTTATAGGGAGTAATGATAGAAAAAGAATGTGGATTTTAGGGCTTTCATTCTTAATTTCTTCTGCTCTCGTTTATGCTCTTTTTATGGTTGCTTGGCTTCCAGTGGCGCGTCTTGCTACTTCAGTTGGTTTAATTAGAATAATAATAGCTTTATTTGCTTTAATAGCAGGAATTGTTAATATAATAGGTTATTTTAAAAAAGAAGATGGTTGTGAAATAGTAAGTGATAATAAAAGAAAAAAAATATTTTCAAAAATAAAAAAATTTACTAAAGAAAAACATCTTTTAATAGCGGTCATTGGAATGGTTATTTTAGCTTTTACAGTAAATGTAGTAGAACTTGCATGTTCAGCAGGACTTCCACTTTTATTTACACAGGTCCTTGCTATGAATAATTTATATACTAGTGAGTATATTTTATATATTTCTATTTATATATTATTTTTCTTACTTGATGATTTAATTATATTTTTTATAGCTATGATAACTTTAAAAGCAACAGGAATTTCAGCTAAATATAGTAAATTTTCTCATTTAATAGGTGGAATTATTTTATTTTTAATAGGTATATTATTAATATTTAAGCCAGAGATACTTATGCTCGGATTTTAGAAGAAATATTCTTCTTTTTTTTTATAGAAAAATATAGCAAAATAACTATATTTATGGTAAAATTATTACAGTAAAATAGAATAGGAGTAAATTATGAAAAAGAAAAAGGGATTTACATTAATAGAGCTTTTAGCAGTCATAGTAATACTAGCAGTTATTGCTTTAATTGCAACACCAGCAATAATAAATGTAATAGAAAATGCAAGAAAAAAAGCATTTGAAAATACTGCATATGGAGTACTAGATGGACTTAGATTAGAATATATGGAAAGAGTAGTTTTAGGGGATACAAAAGAAACAAAATTTTTTACATTTCCAGATAGCGGTCTAAAACTTTCTGGTGAGCAACCAGCTGGTGGTACAGCAAGTACAGATATAAAAGGAAATATAACATTTACATTATTTGATAAAGATAAGAAATGGTGTGCAAAAAAAGATGGGGCAAGTGAAAAAGTAACAATATTAGATTATAATGAAAATGATTGTAAAACTATTAGTTTAAAAGAAGAAATAGAAAAAGATGAATCTCATATAGTAAAGAATGTAAAAGTAAATGGAGAAACAGTAAATAAAGTAATAGGAAGTAAGACAGAAAAACTAACGATGAAAAATTATGTATGGTATATGGGACAGTTATGGCAAGTGTTAGAAACAAATGATACTAATAATACTATAAAACTAATAACAGCACAATCCATAACAAGTATTGCATATGGAGAAACAAGTGACTATAACACAAGCTGGGTAAAAAAATGGTTAAATGAAGTATTTTATGCTAGTTTAGAAGGAACAGAACTAGTAAGAGATACTAACTTTTGTTTAGATAAAGTAGAAACAAATAGTGAAACAATAACAGATACGGATGGAAGAAATATACTTAAGGTAAATTCACATACACAAATAAATAACTGTCAAAATAAGATAACAGAAAAAGTAGGACTAATGAGCTTTGAAGATTATGTGTATTCAAATAATGGAAAAACTCCTATATATAATGGAGAATCATACTTGGATGAAGATGAATTTGAGTGGACACTAACAGCTTATGATAATTCACATAATTGGATACAGTGGTATCAGGCAGGATATATAACAAGTAATAATAATGAATTTAGTACAGTAAAAGGATACGGACACGTAGTAAGACCTATAATAAGTATAGATGGTGGTTCAGTAGTAAAAGAAGGAGACGGGACAAAAGCTAATCCATATGTACTATTAAATGAAAGAAAAGCAGGAAGTAATTCAAAAATAAATAAAGTAAAAGTAGGAGATTATGTATACTTGGATGAAAGTAATAATCCCAATACATTTACATATGAATATGTAGCTCGTGATTTAAAATATAATACTACCAAAGATAAAGTAAGATATAGAGTAGTAAAGAAAAATAGTGATGGAACAGTAAAAGTAGAAAGAGCAGATGTATTAAGAAATTTACCGAGTACAATAGCTATTAGTTCAGGAATTTATGTACCATATTACTATAAAAATTCAATAGATGGGTGTTATTATGAAGTATCAGAAGACAAATGGTACATATTAGGGTGTACAGATAATAATATATTTAAAGTCGAAGGAAACATAGAATTATATAATTATCAAAATAGTATAAATATTGGTAATTATTTAAATAGTAGTAGTAATAGTTTTTATAATTGGTATTCAGATAAAGCAAAAAATATGATAGAGGAAACAGAATATGAAAGATTCACAGGGGGATACGCTAAAGATTATAGTAATTTAAATGATAATGAAGTAGGAACATATCCAGAAACAACAAACGATGGAAAAGTAACAGCAAAAGTAGCTTTACCGGTATGGGGAGAGATGTACTCAGGAAATGATTTAAACTACAGTTTCTGGTATATAAATAGATGGCAGGGGTCTTCTTCGGATGTGTCTCATGTGAACGATAGCGGTTATGCAATCGGTGGCTTTGCTGGCGGCCGTTGGCTTGCGTTCCGTCCAGTTGTAACTCTAAAATCAAATGTTAAAATAAAAGATGGTGAAGGAACAATGACAAAGCCATATAGTTTAGAAGTGTAAGTAATGATTAAATTCATTACTTTTTTATTAAATTATTTATTTTTCTTTAAAAATAGTGATATAATTATGTAGGAGGAAATAGTATGCTTGAAAATAAAAAAATATTAATTTTAGGAATGGCTAGAAGTGGTTACGAGGTAGCCAAACTTCTTTCAAAATATAATAATGAAATAATAGTAACCGATGGAAAAGAGCAAGATGAAAATCATGTTAAAGAATTAGAAAAATTAGGAATAAAAGTGTTTATTTGTGATAATCCAGAAAAAATGCTTGATGAAAGCTTTAATTATGTTGTCAAGAATCCTGGAATAATTAAAACTCATAAATGTGTATTAAGAGCAAAAGAACTTAACATACCTGTTATTAATGAAGTAGAGGTAGCGTATCATTTTATGCCTAAAGATACTTATATAATAGGAATTACTGGGTCAAATGGAAAAACAACAACAACTACGATGATATATGAAATATTAAAAAAAGCTGGATTACCTGTTCATTTGGCGGGAAATATTGGACTTCCTCTTTCTAAAGTAATACAAAATATGAAAGAAAAAGAATACTTAGTAATAGAAATATCTGATCATCAGTTAGTAGATATGTATGATTTTAAAACTAATATAAGTGTTATGACTAACTTAAGTGAAGTTCATCTAGATTTCCATGGAGACTATGAAACTTATAAAAACGTAAAGAAAAAAATATTTAACCATCATACAGAAAAAGAGCTTGCAATTCTAAATAAAGATAATATTGATGTTATTAATCTTACAAAAGATATAAAATCTAAAATAAAATATTTTTCTAAAGAAGAAGGTGCAAATTCATATATAAAAGATAATTATATTTATGTAAACAATAATAAAGTATTAGACATAAATGATATTAAAATAAAAGGAATGCATAATTATGAAAATATAATGTGCGCATTATTAGTTCTTGATGAACTTAATGTAGACTTTAAATATGCTAAAGAATATTTAAAAGAATTTAAAGGTGTAGAACATAGAATAGAATTTGTAAAAGAAATAAATGGTATTTCATTTTATAATGATTCTAAAGCAACAAATACAGAATCAACAATAACTGCATTAAAATCTTTTAATAATAATGTAATATTATTACTTGGAGGATTAGATAGAGGTCATAGTTTTGAACCTATTGCTCCATATTTAGATAAAGTAAAAGAAATAATATGTTTTGGTGAAACTAAAGATAGAATATATGACTGGTCAAATGAAAAAAACATAAAATGTAAAAAATTTGATAAATTAGAAGATGGTTTAAAAACAGCATATAAAGATTCTAATAGTGGAGATACAATCTTATTATCACCAGCATGTGCATCATGGGATCAATATAAATGTATGGAAGAACGTGGCGAAGAATTTAAAAATATAATAAGTAAATTTTAATAAAAAATAGTAATTTTATAAAATAAATAATTCAATAATAACAAAATTATAGAAAGAAGATATAGATATAAAAAATCTTCTTTTTTTAGTATACAAAAATATAAAAATAGTCATTTGAAATAGTAAAAATAATATGATAAAGTCCATATAGGAGGTGATAACATGGTATATCCAAATATAAAAGATAAAAAAACATTTAAAGAATATCAAAAAACAAATCCAGATTTTATAATACCATTAATGTATGATGTAATAGGAAGAAACATACTTAAAAATAATAAGAAACTATTACTGCTTATAATAAATAATGTACTTAATACAAATTTTAAATTAGAAGATATAATTATAAAAGATGGAAGAGTAAAAAAAGAATGGAAGAAACAAAAAGGAAGAGAATGTGACGTATTAGTAGAAATAGGAAGACATGTAATAAATATAGAAATAAATAAAAGATATACAAATACTAAAGATAGAAAAAATATGAGTTATGTAGGAAACTTATATAATAATTACTATGATTATGAAATAATACAAATAAATATAAATGATTATGATATATTTAAAGAAGGAGAAGAAATATATATATCAATGATAAAAGAAATAAAAAAGGGACTTGAAAGAATAGAAAATTTAAAAATATATGATTTAAATGTTGGAATTTTCAAGAATAAATGTTATACTAACAGTAGAAGATATGACAAAGACTTTATAACTTTAATGAAAATATTTGAAAGTAAATCAAGAAAAGAAATAGAAAAAGAAATAAAGGATAGTATTCTTCTAAAGGAGGTATACGAAATGCAAGATAAATTAAGTAGAGAAGATTTTGTATTAGAGAGATTTCCAGATGAATTACTTCATGAATTAGAAAAGAAAGAAATAAAAGAAGAAGCAGAGAAAGAAAAAATAAAAGCTAAAGAAGAAGGAATAAAAGAAGGAAGAAAAGAATATCATAATGAAATAGTTTTGTTATTGAAACAAAAAGGTATGTCTGAAGAAGAAATCAAAATACTTTTGAATGATAAATAGAAAAATCCAAAACTGGATTTTTTTTGTGACTAAAATGTAATGAAAAAAGTCATTTATAAGTCATAAAAATATTATATAATTAATTTAGAAAGGAAAGATTTTATGGAAATATTAAAAGTAGAAAATTTAACAAAAACTTATGGAAAAGGAAATACTAAAGTAGTAGCTTTAGATAATATATCATTTAGTGTAGAAAAAGGAGAATTTGTATCTATAGTAGGTGCAAGTGGTAGTGGAAAATCAACTCTTTTACATTTACTAGGTGGTGTTGATAGACCAACATCAGGAAGTATCTATGTAGGAGGAGAAAATGTTTATAAGTTAAACGAAACTAATTTAGCAATCTTTAGAAGAAGAGAAGTAGGACTTATTTATCAGTTTTATAATTTAATACCAATTTTAAATGTAACTGAAAATATTACACTTCCAATACTTTTAGATGATAAAAAAGTAGATGAGAAATACTTAAATGAGCTAATAGAAACGCTTGGCCTTAAAAATAGAATAAATCATTTACCTAATGAACTATCAGGAGGACAGCAACAAAGAGTATCAATAGGTCGTGCTCTTATGAATAGACCCTCTATCTTACTTGCAGATGAGCCAACAGGAAATTTAGACTCTAAGTCATCAAAAGAAATAATAGATTTGCTTAAATTGTCAAATAAAAAATATAATCAAACTATTATTATGATTACTCATGACTATAATTTAGCACTTGCAGCAGATAGAATTATAACTATAGAAGATGGACATATTATATCAGACGAGAAGGTGTCATAATGAATATACTTAATAAACTTACAATTAAACATTTAAAAATGAATAAAAAAAGAACGATTGTAACTATAATAGGAATAATTTTATCAACAGCGTTAATGGTGGGTATTGGACTATTATTTTCATCACTTAGAGATAATACAATAAAAACAACAATATTAAATAATGGACCTCAGCATTTAATTATAGATAATGTAGATTCAAAATACTATAATACAATCAAAAATAATGTAGAAGTAAAAAAAACATCTTATACGAGTAATTTAGGATTTGCTAGCATAGATTCAACCAATGAATATAAACCATATGTTTATGTTGTAGAAGCATCAAAAGATGTATTAGATAATTTAAAATTGGTAAAGGGAAGACTTCCTAAAAATGAAAGTGAAATTGTCATCTCTAAACATATAAAAGAAAATGGAAACGTTATATATAATATTGGTGATGAAGTTACTTTTGATATTGGAAAAAGAGTAATAAATGTTGATGGTACTCAAACTGAAATAGAAGGTACTAGTGAATATAGTGAAGGTGAATATTTAATTAATAAAAATTTAAAAACATATAAAATAGTTGGTATAGTAGAAAGAACATATTTAGAACCATATTCTTCACCTGGGTATTTTGTATATTCTAAATCAAATAAGGTAAAAAGCGATAGTAATTTAAATATTTTATTAGAATTTAAAAATCCAAAAAACGCTTATGAAATCGGTGAGAAATTAGGAGATATAGCACATATAGAAAGTTCTAATCAGCTTTCATATAATGATGGACTTTTATATACTTATGGAACTAGTAGATATAATAATATTGTAACTAGTATGAATACAATAATTATTATTATCTTATCTTTAATTTCAATAGCTTGTATTATTGTTATTTATAATTCATTTGCAATATCTGTTATGGAAAGAAAAAAACAATTTGGATTATTTTCATCGGTAGGTGCTACTAAAAAACAAATAAGAAAAACAGTTTTCTTTGAAGCTTTTGTAGTAGGAATGATAGGAATACCACTTGGAATAATTAGTGCGCTTTTAGGAATTGGTATAGTGTTAAAAATAGTAAATATACTATTACCTAATATATTTGATGTACCACTTGCACTTACTATTTATCCAACATTTGTTTTAATTCCTGTATTATTTATGATAATTGTAATTTTATTTTCAGCATTTTTACCAGCAAGAAGGGCAAGCAAAATTACACCAATAGAAGCAATTAGACAAAATGATGATATAAAAATAAAAAATAAGAAGTTAAAGACACCTAAATTCATTAGAAAAATTTTTAAAGAAGAAGGTGTGATAGCTTATAAAAATATAAAAAGAAATAAGAAAAAATATAGAATAACAATCGCATCTTTATTTATAAGTATAGTTTTATTTATATCATTTTCGAGTATATTAGATTATGCAATTAAAGCATCTATGGATATAACAAGCATGCCTGAATTTGATAGACAAATAATGATTAGATATAATAAAGATAATATAAAAGAGGTAGAAAAAATATTTAATAATGTAAAAGAATACGAAGGAATTGATAAAATTTCTTTGCTAGAAAAGAATATACAAGTAGGAAAAGGAGTAGATACTCTTTATACAACTGATGCTAAGGAGATATTAAAAGAAAATAGTGACAGTTTAGATAATAACTTTAATATTACATTAGTTAAAATTGATAATGAAAGTTATGACAAACTAAAAGAAAAATATAATATAAAAGATAATGAAAATATAGTAATAAATAAAACTAAAAAAACAGTATATGATTTAGAAGCAAAAACTAGAAAAACTAAAAAAATAAGTGTTTTAAAAGAAGATGTAAAATCACTAGATGTTTATGATATAGTAGATGAAAATAAAAAAATCGTAACAATAGATAATTTACGTTTTATTGATGATGTTCCAATGGGGCTTGAATATGAGGCTACTTCTTATAACCTACCAATAATTGTTTCAAGTGATAAGTATAATAATTTACTTGAAGATGAAATGGAATATACAGCTGATATTGTAATCAAAGGAACAGAAAATAAAAAGTTAGATAAATATTTAAAAGATATAGAAAATGATAATGGGTTCAAATACTTTTCATATATGAATTTAATTGAAGAAATGAGGACAACAAAAAATATGATCATAGTAATGCAAATATTATTATATGGATTTATTTCTTTAGTAACTTTAATAGGAGTAACTAGTGTATTTAATACAATTAATACTTCAATTGCACTTAGAAGAAAAGAATTTGCAATGCTTAGAAGTATAGGTCTTACTCCAAAAGGATTTAATAGAATATTATATTTTGAAAGTTTATTCTTTGGACTTAGATCTCTTATTTACGGAATTCCAGTAGCTATTTTGGTTACATTTATACTTGGTTCATCATTAAATAATGTTGTAACTATGGAATTCTTATTTCCAATAAAAAGTATAATTATAGCTATAATAGGAGTATTTATAATTATATTCTTAAGTATGATGTATGCATCAAGAAGAATAAAGAAAGAAAATATATTAGAAGCATTAAGAGAAGAAAATATTTAATTAAAACTATTAACTACATGTTAGTAGTTTTTTTGTTTAAAGGAAATAAAAAAGTTATAGCGAATGATATTAATGAGAATAAAAAAAGGAGGAAAATTTTGAAAAATGAAATTGTATTATTTGAAAATCAAAATGTTAAATTAGAAGTAAATATAGAGGATGAAACAGTGTGGCTAAATACTGAACAAATGTCAAAATTATTTAATAGAGATTATAAAACTATTAGGAAACATATTAATAATGCATTAAGGGAAGAATTACAAAATGAAGTGGTTGTCGCAAAATTTGAGAATACCACTAAGCATGGTGCTTCAAAAGGAAAGACACAAACACATTATATAGAACATTATAATCTTGATATGATTATTAGTGTAGGTTATAGAGTAAAAAGCAATAATGGTGTGATTTTTAGGAGATGGGCAAATAAAGTATTAAAAGAATATTTAATTAAAGGATATGCAGCAAATAATAAAAGATTAGAATATCTTGAAAAAACTGTTAAATTAATTGATATTGCAGGAAGAATTGATACTGAATTAGAAAATAGAGAAGTAATAGAAATAATTAAAGTAATTAATAATTATTCTAATGCTTTAAATTTAATTGATAAGTATGATTATAAAAAAATAGAAAAGCCAAGTGGAACTATTAATAGTAAAAAAATAACTTATAAAGAGTGTATTAATATTATAAATAGATTAAAATTTAATAGTGAAAGTAATTTATTTGCACTTGAAAGGCGTAATGGTCTTGAAGCAATAATAGGAAATATATATGCGACTTTTGATGACAAAGATTTATATAAAACAGTAGAAGAAAAAGCAGCTAACTTTTTATATTTAATTATTAAAAATCATATATTTATAGATGGTAATAAAAGAATAGGTGCAGCACTTTTTATATATTTTTTAGAATTTTATAATATTTTACATAAAAAGAATAATATAGCTATAGATAATAACACTTTAGTAGCACTTACTCTCTTAATAGCGCAGTCTAATCCAAAAGAAAAAGAAGTACTAGTAGATTTAGTAATGAATTTTTTAACTTAATTATAATTTAATATTCATTTTATAAATAAAATATGATATACTTAACTAGTATAGAAAGAGGTATTTATGAAAAAGAATATAATATTAGTAATTAAAGGATTTTTTATGGGAATTGCTAACATAATTCCAGGAGTAAGTGGTGGTACACTTGCTATTACAATGGGTATATATGAAAGATTAATAGAAGCAATAAGTCATTTTTTTGGAAAATTAAAAGAAAATATTTTATTTTTAATTCCAATTGGTATAGGAGCAGTTTTATCAATTTTATTAGGTAGCAAAGTGATTGCTTATTCATTAGAAGAATATCCACTACCTACAATACTATTTTTTGCAGGATTAATACTTGGTGGAATTCCAATGCTTTATAAAAAAATAAAAGGTAATTTTGATTTAAAAAATATAATTATCTTTATTTTAACTTTTGCTTTTGTAATTGGAATAATGTTTTTAAAAAGTTCTAAAGATGTTAGCTTTGAAAATATGAATATAATAAGTTATTTACTTTTGTTTATAGTGGGTGTAGTAGCAGCAGCTACTATGATAATACCTGGTATATCAGGATCATTTATGCTTATGGTTATGGGATATTATAAGCCAATACTTAATACAATAAATGATTTAACAAGTTTTAATAATATTTTTGAAAACATACTTATTTTAATTCCTTTTGGTATAGGTGTTCTTGTAGGATTTGTTTTGATTGCTAAAATACTTGAATATTTATTTAAAAAGTTTGAAGTTCCAACATATTTTGGAATTATAGGATTTGTATTATCTTCATTAATTGGTATTTTTGTTCAAACAGAAGGATTAATGTTTGTGCCTATGCAAATTATAGTTGGAATTATATTATTTGCTATAGGCTTTGTAGTCGCACTTAAATTAGGAGATTAAATCTCCTTTTTTGTGAATAAAAGTTATATATTTATTTATATATTTATTTTTAAATAATGTAATAATTAGCTAAAGATTTATAGAACGAAAAATCATACTTTTTAATTTTACGTAAACAATACTTTATCAATATATTCTTTTTTACTTTATGTTAGAATATAATTATGGTATAATGAGGTAGGTGATAATTGTGAGAGTTATAGTATCTGCAGGTGGAACTGGAGGACACATTTTTCCAGCTTTAGCTATTATAAATAAAATAAAAGAAGAAGAACCAAATAGTAAATTTTTATATATAGGAACACATAATAGAATGGAAAAAGATATCGTTCCTGAAAGAAATATTCCATACGTAGGAATAGAAATATATGGATTTAATAAAAGAAATTTGCTTAAAAATTTCAAAACAATATCTTGCTTAAAAAAAGCATATAAAAAGTGTAAAGAAGAAATGATAAAATTTAAACCAGATATAGTAATTGGTGTTGGAGGGTATGTAACTGTACCAGTTATTTTGGCAGCGCACTCTCTTAAAATACCAACATTTATTCATGAACAAAACAGCATAGTAGGAAAATCAAATATGTTTTTATCTAAAAAAGTAGATAAAATAGGTGTTTCATTTAAATCTTCTATGGAAAAATTACCAAAAAACAAAGTTGTTTTTACAGGAAATCCTTGTAGTGATGAAGCAATAAACATAAAGCCAGCTGATAAAAATTTTTATAATTTAACAGAAAATAAAAAATTAGTATTAGTAGTAATGGGATCATTAGGTTCAAATAAAATAACAGACTATATGTTAAGTATTATGGATAAAATAAAAACAAAAAATTATGAAATGGTATTAGTAACAGGGAAAAATGATTATGATAGAGTAAAAAAAGAAAATATTCCTTCTAATGTTCATATTTATCCGTTTATAAATAACTTAACATCACTTATGAAAAAAGTAGATGTAATGGTATCTAGAGCTGGTGCTTCTACTATAAGTGAAATAGTTGCTTTAAAAGTTCCTACTATATTTATTCCAAGCCCTTATGTAGCTAATAACCATCAATATTTAAATGCATTAGACTTAAAGGAAAAAGAAGCAGCTATTTTAATAGAAGAAAAAAATCTAACAGGTGATATTTTAATAAATAAAATAGATTATTTATTAAATGAAGAAAATGCTAAAAAAATAAAAAATAATTTAGAACCACTATTTATAAAAGATAGCTCTTATAAAATATATAAAACTTTAAAAGATATTATAGATAGGAAGTAATATATGAATAAAATAGAATTAGAAAAACATGGTAAAGTAATAGAAAAACCTTCTATGAAAAACTATACAACATATAAAATAGGAGGATATGCTAAATACATAGTTTTCCCTGAAGATGAAAAAAAATTAATAGATTTACTTAAATACTTACATATGGAAAAAGAAAAATATAAAGTAATAGGGAATGGTAGTAATTTAATATTTAGTGATGATGGTTTTGACGGAGTAATTATTAAGTTAGATGAATTTAATAATTTAGATATCGATGGAACTATAATTAAAGTAGGTGCAGGATATAATTTAATGAGGCTTTCATTAAAACTTTCTAGAAGTGGTTATAAAGGTTTAGAATTTGCAGCTGGAATACCAGGTAGTGTTGGTGGTGCTATATTTATGAATGCTGGAGCTTATGGTAGCGATATGGGTTATATAGCTAGAGAGGTAAAAGTAATAACTCCAGAGTTTGAAATCAAAACGCTTTCAAATAAAGAAATGGATTTTCATTATAGAACTTCCTTTTTAAAACAAAATCCAGATTATATTTGTTTAGAAGCAACATTGTGTTTAGAAAAAGGAAATGAAAAAGAAATAATGGATTTAATAAACGATAGAAAAAAAAGAAGAGTAGAATCACAACCACTTTCATATCCAAGTGCTGGAAGTGTATTTAGAAATCCGACTGGAACATCTGCTTGGAAATTAGTAGAAGGTGTTGGATACAAGGGTAAAAGAATAGGTGGTGCCTTAGTAAGCCCTATGCATGCTAATTTTATAGTTAATGATGGAAATGCCAAAGCAGAAGATGTTAAAAAGTTAATAGAAACGATAAAAAAAGAAGTAAAACAAAAATATGATATCGAACTTAAAGAAGAACAAGAGTTTGTAGATTAAGGTG
Source organism: uncultured Bacilli bacterium (assembly GCA_944371445.1). Taxonomy (GTDB): domain Bacteria; phylum Bacillota_I; class Bacilli_A; order RF39; family UBA660; genus RUG12867. Next base: position 893 of record CALVXR010000084.1, on the reverse strand, counting down.
ATTATATGTCTAAAAAAAGAAAGAAAAAAACAAAAAAGAAAAAACTACGTATAAAATATAAAAATGTTTTAATTTTTTTGCTTGTTTTTCTTTTTATCATTTATCTAATAAATAAAATATTAAATATACATATAACTAATATTTATATAAAAGGAAATACATACTTAAAAGACCAAGAAATTATAGAACTTGCAGAAGTAGAAAATTATCCTAAAGTAATAGATACCTTAAGTTTTGTTTTAAAACCAAGACTTAAAAAAAATAATATGATTGAAAATGTTAAAATAAGTCATAAAAATATTACGGAACTTGTTATAAATGTTGATGAAAATATACCCCTTTATTATGATAATACAAAAGGTAAAACAATATTAGAAAATAAAAAAGAAGTAGAAGAAAAGTATAATACACCAGTTTTACTTAACTACATACTAGATAAGAAACAAAAAAGATTCCATGAAGAAATGAAAAAAATACCAGAAAATATAAAACAAAAAATATCAGAAATAAAATATGATCCAAATGAAAAAGATGAAGAGAGATTTTTACTTAGTATGAACGATGGTAACTATGTTTATTTATCACTTTATAAATTTGATAGAATTCATAAATATTTAGATATTATGCTTGAAATAAATAAAAAATTTAATAATCAAAAAGGAATTCTTTATTTAGATTCAGGAGATTATTTTAAAGTAATAGGATAATTATTGAAAGAAAAATTAAAAAATAACAACTTTTTCTTTTTTTTTTAAGGTTTTTATAGTATAATCCTGACTTTGACAGTTTTGAAAGAGCAAAATCTCCCTAAACCTTATTTTATAAGGATTTAGAGAGATTTTTTTGTTTTGAAAAAGTGCGTACCATGAAGTCTATTTTATGTGGTCAAAAAT
>CALVXR010000083.1 GCA_944371445.1 uncultured Bacilli bacterium | reverse complement strand
TCTAAAAGAGGTTCTCCTTATCTCCGTCATGCCATTTATACAGCAAGTTTAGTTGCAATATCAAATGAACCAGAGCTTAGAGCTTATTACGATAAAAAGAAATCTGAAGGCAAACACCATTTTGTTGTCCTTGCAGGCATTAGTCGCAAACTTTTAACTATTATCTATTACATTCTTAAAGAGAATAGAGATTATAAAAGATACGACAATATTAAGACTAACCAAAACTAAAAATTTTTCAAAAATTTGAGACCTTTAGTTGTTTTTGTCGTGCATTAATCTAATAAATTTTTATTTTCAAACTTTTTCATAAAATTTATCAATTGATACTTGACTTATATATAGTTGTCTTTTAGTTGATATTATAACACATTTTAATTATATTCATATAAATTATTTACTTAAATTTAAAAATACTTATCTATTACTTCTTCTATCCACAAACTGTATTCTGCTTTTTCACTTTCTTCTGCTTCCATTAAGCATAGTGGTGGAAATAAAACACACCAAAAGTTATCTCCTTCTCCCTTTCCTAAAGTAACTACTAATGATTCATATTCTCCCGCTTTATAAGTGTTTCCATTAAATTCTTTTTCTGGAAAATAATTCATTCCATAGTTTACTTTATATCCTAAATTATAATTTTCTTTTTTAAGTAAATTATTTACTTTTTTATCAATTATTGGAACAGTTTCTTTCATTTTAGTTCTTGCCACGTCTAAATCAGTAGTACCTTTTAAATTATCAAATATAACACTTTCTACTTCATTTTTAACCTTCTTTTTGATATTTTGATCATAACTAGAATTACTATTAGGTACAATTCTCATTCTAATAGATTCATTAGGTATAAATTTTTCTTCTTCTATTATTTTACCTAAAAAGTAGTATGTAATAAATATAGATAATAAAATTATGATAGTTTTTTTCATATTATCGCCTCTATTACATAGTGAATATTAAAACTATATTTAATACATATAAAGATACTTCAAAAAGCGACAAAAAAATGATATCAAAAGATACCACTATTTATGATATGACTCATTATTAAGTATTTTATAGCTTCTATATATTTGTTCTAATAAAAGTACTCTAAATAATTGATGTGGAAAGGTCATTTTAGAAAAAGATAGTTTTAAATTAGACATTTTTTTAATATCACTATGTATACCGGAAGAACCACCTATTATAAAAGTAATTACTGAATTATTTAAAAATATATTATCTAATTTACTAGCAAATTCTTCTGAAGAAATTTCTTTTCCTTCTATTTCTAAAGTAACTATAAATTCTTTATCTTTAATATATTTTAAAATACTTTGTTTTTCTTTTTCCATTTCTATACTTGGATTATCACTTTTAAAATCAGGTATTTCTATTATTTCTAATTTAGTATATTTACTTATTCTTTTAGAATATTCTTCTATAGCGTCTCTTAAATATTTTTCTTTTATTTTACCAGTACATATTATTTTTATCATACTTCTACTAATTCAGACCTTTCGTTTTGTTTAGCAATATATATTTCATTAAAATCAATATTTTTTTTACTTAATTCTTCTTTATATGAATTAAGTGCTAAAGCTTCTGTATTATTTTCGTGAGATAAGTGTGCTAAAAATAAAGTATGAGTTTTTTCACCAACTAATTTAGAAAAATAATAAGCAGAATCTTTATTAGATAAATGTCCTCTATCCCCTAATATTCTTTGTTTTATATTATATGGATAACTACCATTTAAAAGCATTTCTACATCATGATTACTTTCTAGTATATATATTTCTCTATTTTTAAGTTTAGGTAAATATTTTAAATTAATATACCCAGTATCTGTTATGTATACTAAACTTTTACCTTCTTCTTCCAAAATATAACCTAATGATTCTTCTGTATCATGAGATGTTTTAAAATAATCTATTTTAAGTTCATCTAAATGAATTTCTTCGTTTAAAAATATTACATTAGCATTTATAAGTATATCTTTAAGCTCTTTGTATATTATTTTACTAGTATAAATATTAGGATTATATTTTTTTATAAAGACTCTAATACCAGATACGTGATCTACATGACTATGGGTTATTAAAATACCATCTATATCATTAGGATCAACACCTATATCTTTAAGTTTCTTTTCAGTAGCAAGACTAGAGGTTCCAAGGTCAATAAGTACTTTGTGATTTTTAGTTTCCACATAAGTACTATTTCCTTTGGAACCACTTGCTAAAATGCATACTTTCATTATCCGTGCATTATATGCGGATTAATATTAACTCCACCTTTCCATGGTGGTCCGCCCTTCCACATTTCATAATGAAGGTGTGGTCCTGTTGCAGATCCAGTCATACCAATATCACCAATTCTTTGACCTTTAGCAACTACCTGCCCTGTGCTTACAAGTCTTCTAGACATATGCGCATATAAAGTATAATATCCATTATTATGATTAATTATTACACATATACCATAACTTGAATCACATTTTGTTGAATAAACAACGCCATTATTTGATGAATATATAGGAGAACCTGTTGGTCCTGCATATATATCAAGTGCAGCATGTAACTGTCTTGTCTTTTTAATAGGATGAATACGATATGCATAATTTGATGTGATTCTATAACCACTTGCTGTTGGCCATGCCCAGTTTGTTAAAGTTCCAACACTTGGTATTATTTTTTGACCTTTTACTACAATCTGATTTATAGTTGGTTTCAATTCTTCTTTTGAAATTTGATCGATGTAAGTAATAACACCATTTTCACTTTTTACTTTCTGTGTTACTCTTTCTAGTCCATTTTCACCTTTTTGAGTGATTAAATCATCACCAACTAATCTATTAGCATCATATTTTTCCTCAACTCTAAATGCACTTTCAACATCATTTACTTGATATGTTTCAATAACTACATTTACTTTAGTATCTAAATATGAAATTGTTATTTGCTGCCCTTGATATAATAATGCTTTTTCAGAACTAATTTCTGGATTTGATACTAAAAGTTCTTCTATAGTTACCTGATTATTAAAAGCAATTTTTTCAACTGTATCCCCAGGTTGTACCGTATAATAAGTTTTTTGTTTGTTATTACCAAAAAGTAAGAATCTACTTAAACTATCAGCATCTTCATAAATTGTTTCAGTAACAGGTATATATACATTTTTAACAGTAATATCATTGCTTAAATATACATTTTCTATTTTTGTACCAGTTGTTTCTATTTCTTTTTGAGTATTATTTTTGTAATTATTATAATTTTCTGTTCCAGCAAAAGCAGCAATTGTTTTTTCTACAGCTTCTTTAAATATTTTTTTATTAAGCACATATATTTTTACATTACCTTCACTTTGTTTTATAGTAAATTGATATCCTTTAACAGTAAAAGGTTTTAATTTTTTTATTTTTTTATATATTTCTTCATTACTATCTACTTTATTATCATAAGTTGTTATTTTTTTTATCTCAAGTCCATTAGGTGAATATACTTTGTTTACTCCTAATCTTTCTTTTATATTTTCTCCTTGTTTATCTATATATTCTTCTAACTCTTTTTTTGATTTTACTGTTCCAAGTTCTTTATCCTCTAAATATACTTTATAATAAGTATCTGGAGATATACTTGGCTTATCACTAAATCCTAGAAAAAATACCGCACAAACAATAAGTAGTAGAGATATAAAAGCTGTTAACTTTTTCATTTATTCACCACCTTCTGTTTTAACCATATTAACAAAAGTACTAGTATTTCGTTTAAATATTAAATCAACAGTTGTTGTAGGTCCACTTCTATGTTTTCCAATTATGAATTCACTTCTTGATGTATGTTCATCTATCGCCTTTTCTTTGTTATAATAATCTTCTCTAAATAAGAATGCTACTATATCAGCATCTTGTTCTATAGAACCAGATTCTCTTAAGTCACTTAAGATTGGTCTTTTATCTTCTCTACCTTCAACACTACGAGAAAGCTGTGCAAGAGCTATAACAGGTACTTCCAATTCCATAGCAAGTGTTTTAAGTGATCTTGAAATTTCACTTACTTCTTGCTGACGATTTCCTGCGTATCTAGATCCCCCACTAATAAGCTGTAAATAGTCTATTACAATCGCACCTAAATTTTTTGTAGTAGATGCAAGCCTTCTACATTTAGCTCTTATTTCACCTATAGTCATACCAGGAGTATCATCTATATATAAATCACATTCTGAAAGTTTACTACAAGCTTCATTTAATTTTTTCCAATCATCATGATCAAATTTAGCATTTTTCATTTTATTTAGTTCTATTTGTCCTGCTGATGATATCATTCTATTAGCAAGCTGTTCTGCACTCATTTCCATATTAAAAAGTGCTACTGATTTATTATTAAGTGATGACAAATTAACTGCTAAATTAAGTGCAAATGCTGTTTTACCCATAGCTGGACGAGCAGCAATAATTATAAGTTCATTATTATGAAGACCACTTGTAACTTTATCTAAATCATAAAATCCTGTTTTAAGTCCTGTTACTTCTCCTCTTTGTTTAGATAAAGTCTCTAAATCATTTTGAGCTTTAATAAGTACTTCTTTTATACTTTTAAACTCTGTTCCTTTTCTTGTTTTAACGACATTTAATATTCTTTTTTCAGCATTTTCTAAAACTTCACTTACATCTTCTTTTGAATCATATGCATCTGTTGCAATAACATTTGCTTCTTCTATAAGCCTTCTAAGTACTGCTTTTTCTTCGACTATTTTAATATATTCATCTATATTAGAAGCACTTGGAACCATATTGATGATATCTGATAAATACTCAACACCACCAATTTGTTTTAAATAACCATTTTTATCAAGTGATTCTGTTACTGTAGTAATATCTACTGGCACATTTTTTTCTGAAAGATCTGTTAAAACTTCAAATATTTTAGCATGAGCATCTAAGTAAAAAACATCTTTACTTAAAGATTCTACTGCCTTTGAAAGTGCATATTTTGATAAAAACATTGCACCTAATACAGATTGTTCAGCATTTATATTACTTGGTATATTTCTTTCCATATTACATCTATCCTTTTACTACTTGTAATTTTAAAATAGCCTCCACTTTTTTATGTAAAATTATTTTTACATCATGGAATCCTAATGATGTTATTTCATGATCTAGTTTTACTTTCTTTTTATCAATTTTTATATTATTTTTTTCTAATTCATTACATATTTGCTTTGTACTTACAGAACCAAATACTCTATCAGATTCTCCTGTTTTTACTTTTATTTTTATATCTAATTTTTCAATTTTTTCTTTTAGTTTTTCACATTCTTTTATTTCTAGTGATTCTTCTAGTCTTTTTGTTTCATTTTCTCTATTAAGTCTTTTTAAACTACCTTCTGTAGCTGATACTGCAGATTTACTTTTTATTAAGAAGCTAGCATATCCATCGGCTACATCTATTATTTCACCTTTTTTACCTTGTTTTTTTATATCTTTAAGTAATATAATCTTCATAAAATCACCTCTTTAATATATCTATTAATTTTTCTCTTACTTTATTTAAACTTATATTTTCTAATCTTGCAGCAGCATCTGTTTTATGTCCACCGCCACCTAATGATTTCATTATTTTTTCTACATTTACATCTCCAAGTGATCTAGCACTTACTCCTACTATATTTTCTGATACATATCCTATAGTAAAGGATGCTTCTACTTCTTCAAACTGTAAAAGTTCTTCTGAAATTTTAGCTAAATCACTACCAACATAAATATTTTTATCCAATGTACATACAATTAAATGATTATTTATCATAAAACTATTTTTAAGTAGTTTTTGTCTTCTTATGAAATCTTTTTTATTTTCTTGAAAAAGCTCTTGCTTCATAACATTATCAGCGCCGTTTTCCATTAAATACGCTGCAGCTATAAAAGTATCAGCACTTGTTTTTATATTAAAACTATTTGTATCTATATACATACCTGAAAGCATAATAGTAGATACTATTTGATCTAATGTTAAATTTTCATATTTTAAATAATTTATTATTATTTCAACTGTACTAGATACTGTAGTTAATATATATTTATCTTCCTTACTAGAAACAAATGATTCTCCTTTTATATGATGATCTACTATTACTATATTGTTTATTTTTTCAATTAATTTAGGTTCTTCTACCATTTCTTTTTTGTGAACATCTATAACTATTAATAAATCATTATCTTCTATTTTATCTAGTATATCTTCTTTAGAAATAAAGTTATATTTATTTTTATTTTTTAGTTTTTCTATAGATTTAGTAATCGATTCATCTCTTTCTTCTTCATTCATTATAATATATGACTTTTTATTATATTTTTCTATAACCTTATGAAGCCCTAAAGATGCTCCAAATCCATCTAGATCCATATATCTATGTGACATAATTATTATTTTATTAGCTTTTATTATTTTATTTGTTAAGTGGTTAAAAAACTTTTCCATTTCATCACCTCTTGCATTTTATATTATACTATATTTTAGAAGAAAAAAAAAGAGTTTATCACTCTTTAATATCCCCATCTTTTTACTGTGAAAACAGCATTATTTGTACTATAATTTCTAAGATGTGGTTCATCTGCATAGTCAATTGCTAAATCCATCCAAACTTTTCCTTTATTCATAGATGCTATCATATCACCACCAGTATCTAGAACTATTCCCATAATATTACCAAATTTTGTATTTGATATTTCTACAATAGTACCTTCTTTAAATTTTGATTGAGCTGCTGATAATACTCTAACAAGACCATAAGTTGGATCATTATAATATACGCTTTGTTTTAAATTATATCCTGAACTAGTTCTACATACACTACTATTAGGGCAATCATAATAAACTGTTAATTTTCCATTAAATGATGAAGAAGGATCAACATAAGTTCCTACTTCTACTACTCTATTAACAGCGTTTTTTACAACTTTTGTAGTATTATTATCACCATTTACAACTAAATAACCATTACTACCTTCTACTAAAACTGTTTGTTCGCCTGCTTTTTTAGTATTATTATATCTTATTTCAGTTTGATAAGGTATTATTTCTGTTGATAAATTTAAGTTCATTTGTTTATTGTTGTTAGTTGTTTTAATCTCTTTTTCTGAATATCCTCCAAAAAAAGACACTAATGTAACGGATAAAATTCCTATCCATTTACCAATTAAATTAATCAAACATAAATTCATTTGTTTCACCTCAAAATTCAAGCTAACAATAAAATTGTATCATTTATTTTATGTCAAGTCAAATTGAGAGATTGCATTATCAGTTGTCTCTTTAAGTACCTTTTCTAATTTTATTTCCTTTATTTTTGCTATTTCTTTAGCAACATATATTATATTATATGGTTCATTTATTTTTCCTCTATAAGGCTCTGGTGTTAAATATGGGGTATCTGTTTCTAGCAATAAATCTTCTAAGTCTAAACATTTTACTACTTCTTTTAATTTAGATGCATTTTTAAATGTAACTACTCCGCCTATTCCAAATTTCATATTAAATTCTTTAAATCTTAAAGCCATTTCCTTACTTCCACTATAACAATGCATAACTACTTTTAAATCTTTTATATCTTCTTCTTTTAATATATTATATGTATCTTCTAAAGCTTCTCTACTGTGTATAACTATCGTTTTATTATATTTTTTAGCAAGTTTTATTTGTTTTTTAAATAATTCTATTTGTTTTTCCTTATTTTCTTTAGAATAATAGTAATCAAGTCCTATTTCTCCTATACCTACTATTTTTTCATCATTTATATGCTGCTCTAAAAACTCTAAATCTTCGTATTTTATATTATCAGCAAATTCTGGATGATAACCTATTACCCCATAAACATTTGGGTATTTTTTTGTAAGTTCCAATACTTTTTTATTACTTTCTAAATCAGTACCAGCTGTTATCATTTTATTATTACCCATTTTATTTACTACTTCATCTATATTAGTTAATGTTTCTAAATGACAATGTGTGTCTATCATAAATTCACCTCTTAAGTATTATAGCATGTTTTTATAATAAAAAATATACTATCCTAGACCAACATTCTAAGTAGTATATTTTATTTTAATATATCTTAAACCCATTACAATCATAAAACATAAATAAGTTAAATCAATTAAATTAAAGTTAACAATCAAATTACCTACAACGAGTAAAACTAAAAACGAAAATAAAAGTAAAACATATTTCTTACTAACTTTATTTTCTATCATAAATATTTTCCTCTCTTTTGCCGTAACAAAACTAATATACCATATTATAAATATGTATGAAAATACCTAATCGTTCTTTTTAATTCGACATTTTACACACTTTTACACTTTTTTAATATTAATTCTATTTATTTAGTCATTTATCAAAAATATTACCTTAAAAATAAAGTAAGCAGCATTAATTTTGCTTCTTACTTTTTATTTCTTCTAATTTTTTTTCTTTATCTATTCTTATAAATATTGGTTTTGGATCATTTAATTTAAGATCAATATCCATACCACTAAATCCTTCTATTGAATCTATATATCTATTATTTGTATTTAATTGTCTAAATATTTCATCTGCAGTTTCTGGTAAAAAAGCAGATAAAAGTATAGTAGCACATCTAATAGATTCAAGTAAATTATATAGTACAGTAGCTAATCTTTCTTTAGAATTTTCGTCTTTAGCTAAAATCCATGGTGTAGTTTCATCTATATATTTATTACATCTTCTATATGCTTCAAATATTTCATCTAAAGCATCAGCAACTCTAAGCTCATTCATTTTACTTTCAACTTTACTAGGCATTTCTCTTACTAAAGTAATTAATTCTTTATCGATTTCTTCAAATTTAGTTGGTTTCATAACAACCCCATCAAAATATTTATGACTCATAGATATAGTCCTATTTACTAAATTTCCAAGTATATTAGCTAAATCAGAATTAATTCTTTCTATTAAAAGTTCATAAGTAATAGTTCCATCATTTGCATATGGAATCTCATGTAAAAGATAATATCTAACTGCATCTACACCAAACTCCTCAGCAAGTTCATCGGCATACATAACATTTCCTTTACTTTTGCTCATTTTATCTTCACCGCTTAATACCCATGGATGTCCAAATATTTGTTTGGGTAGTGGTAAATCTAGTGCCATAAGCATAATTGGCCAGTAAATAGTATGAAATCTTAATATATCTTTTCCTATTAAATGAATATCAGCAGGCCAGTATTTACTAAAATTTTCATTACCTGGTTCATATCCTAAAAAAGTTATGTAATTAGTTAAAGCATCAAGCCATACATATATGACATGTTTAGTATCAAAAGGCACTTCTATTCCCCATTTAAAACTAGTTCTAGATACACATAAATCTTGAAGACCAGGTTTTAAAAAGTTATTCATAATTTCATTTTTTCTAGATTCTGGTTTAATAAAATCAGGATGAGTTTCAATATATTTTATTAATCTATCAGTATAATTACTTAATTTAAAGAAATAAGCTTCTTCACTTTGATGAGTAACTTCTCTACCACAATCAGGACATTTACCATCTACAAGCTGTGATTCAGTAAAAAATGATTCACAAGGAACACAGTATAACCCTTCATACTTTCCTTTATAAATATCTCCATTATCATATAATTTTTGAAATATTTTTTGAACTACTTTTTCATGATTAGGATTAGTAGTTCTAACAAATTTATCATAACTAGTATTTAAACTATTCCATATTCTTTTAACTTCTAAAGATACTTCATCTACAAACTCTTGTGGTTTAACACCCTTTAAAATGGCTTTTTCTTCTATCTTTTGACCATGTTCATCAGTTCCTGTTTGAAAATAAACATCATATCCTGTAAGTCTTTTATAACGAGCTATTGCGTCTGCTAAAACTATTTCATAAGTATTTCCTATGTGTGGTTTTCCTGATGTATATGCAATTGCAGTTGAAATATAAAATGGCTTATTCATTATTATCTCCTCCTTTATTAGTACTACCAAGTCCACTTACTCTTTTAGTAGTTACTTCTTTCTCATCATCTACTTTTAAATATTTTACAAAAATTCCTTGGCAAATACTGTCACCTTTTCTTACTATCCAATCTTTATCACCGTGGTTTTGAAGTGAAACATACATATGCCCTTCATTACTTTCATTGTTATAATAGTCATAATCAATTACACCAACCTGATTAGTAAGTCTTACATTATATTTAAACCCAGCACTACTTCTATCAACTACAAGTAAAACTTCATCTTCATTCATACATACTTTTATACCAAGTGGTATTTTTTTTATTTCTCCACTTTTCAAAGTAAAATCATATAAAGATTCGAAGTCATAACCAGCACTATACATTGTTTTCCTAACAGGTAAATTGTAACTATTATATAATTCTTTATTATCTTCTACATCCTTCTTAAATTGTTCAAAGCTTATTTTTTCAAACTTTCTCATAAAACCTCCTACTAAAAAAATTCTATAAATATAAGGACGAGTTTTCCCGCGGTACCACCTTATTTCATAGAATTTATGCACTCTTTTGATAACGCAAAATGCGGCTTATAGCTACTCCAGAATCATTTAAAATAAACTTCATAACTTATTTCCACCAACCATAAGTTCTCTATATAATTCATTTATTTCTCTTTCCTTCGACGTATTTAAAAAAACAATTAAATTATAACATAATTTATTCTATCCAGCAATACTATCCTCTAAAAAATTAGAAATTACGCTTGCAACTGTTTTTTCTAGTTCAGAAACTGTTCCTTCTTTATCAAAAATCATGACCATTCCAACAGCATCACCATTTACTATTATTGTACTTAATGTATAAGTCATTTCCTCTTCTTTATCACATATTTTATACATTTTTTTATGTTTTTCAAGCATTTTCTCTCTTCTTGTTATAGAATACATTAATTCTTCACTTATGTTTTTATTTAAATAATCTTTTTTATTTTTTCCTGATGCTGCTATTACTTTATCTCTATCAGTTATTATAATATTTCTTTTAATATCTTTATATATAGAATCAGTAAGCATTCCTGCAAAATCCTCTAGATTATTAAAAGCAGAATGCTTTTTTAATATAACATTATCATTTGAAGTATATATATCTAACATATCACCTTCTCTAATTCTTAAATTTCGTCTAATTTCTTTTGGAATAACTATTCTTCCAAGTTCATCTATTCTTCTTGCTATACCTGACACGATTAATCCTCCTTCACCATTATTTTGGAGCTTTTTTTTATATTTATTCATAATTTATATTTGCAAGTTTATATTAAAGTGATATAATTATTACATTTAAGGAGGAATTTTATGGAAAAAATTTTTATATTTGGACATAGAAAGCCAGATACAGATAGTGTTTGTTCTTCTATCGCGTTATCTTATTTAAAAAATAAATTAGGTATGAATACCGAACCTAGAATACTAAGTGATATAAATTTAGAAACAAAATTTGTATTAGATTATTTTAAAATTAAAACACCTAAAATACTTACCGATGTAAAATTACAAATAAAAGACGTAGATTATTTAAAAAATTATTATAACTATGAAAATGATTCAATTTTTACTGGTTATAAAACTATGACTAAAAACAATATAAGTACTACTCTAATAGTTGATAAAGATAAAAAATTCAAAGGTATAGTAGGAATGAAAGATATTGCTAAAAATCAAATTTCTGGAGAATATAATAAATTATCAGCTTCATACGATAATGTATTAAATGTTTTAGAAGGTGAAGAAGTACTTAGATTCGATGACCAATTAGATGGTGAAATATTATCTGCTTCATATAAAAGTACAAGAATTATTGAAGAGGTTGATATGCATAATAAAACTGTATTGATAATTGGTGATAGACATAGTGTAATTGAACATGCAGTTAATAATGGTATTAAACTTTTAATTTTAACAGGTAATTCTATGATAAAAGAAGAACATTTAGAAATTGCTAGAAAAAATAAAGTAAATATTATAAGAACTCATTTTGAAACATTTAAAGTAGCAACAGTTATTAACTTATGTAATGATATTAAAAATATAATAAGAAAAACAACTATATCTTGTATAAAAGAAAACGACTTTGTTACTGATTTTATAGAACACGCAAATAAAACTAAATTTAGTTATTATCCAGTAATAGATAATAGCAATACTTGTAAGGGTATTATTAGAATGGTTAACCTAGGTGATGTCCATAAAAAAAATGTTATATTAGTAGATCATAATGCTATAGATCAAAGTGTTGAAGGACTAGAAGAAGCAAATATTTTAGAAATAATTGATCACCATAACTTAGGCTCTATTGGAACAACAATGCCTATTAATTTTAGAAGTATGCCTGTAGGATGTACTAGTACAATTATATATATGTTATATAAAGAAAATAATATTGAAATACCTAAAGATATTGCTGGTATTATGCTTTCAGCTATTCTATCAGATACATTAATATTAAAAAGCCCAACAACTACTGATATAGATAAAAATGTAGTAAATGAATTAGCAAAAATAACAGGTTTAGACATTAATAAATATGGTATGGAAATGTTTAATGCAGGTACTTCGCTTAAAGGAAGAACTATAGAAGAAATTGTTTATACTGATTTTAAATTATTCCCAATTGGAGAAAGAAAAATGGGTATTGGCCAAATATTCACTACAAACATAAAAGAAATAACTGATAAAATAGATGACTATTTAAGTTTTTTAGAAAAAATTACTATTAATAACAATTATGCAATGTGTACATTAGTTGTAACTGATATAATTAATAATGGTTCTTATATGTTTTGTAACAAAAATTCAGAACATATTATGGAAAATGCATTTAATATTGATGAATTTAAACAAGGATATTATTTACAAGATGTTGTATCTAGAAAAAAACAAGTTCTTCCTAATATTTTAAATTCAATTGATGGAAAATAAAAATTCTTAGTTTTTTCTAAGAATTTTTTCTTTTGATAAATCAATTTTACCATTTTTATATTTAAAATAAATTGCCCTTACTATTTCATGTGTTTTTGGTAAATTATTTGATTTAATAAATCTAATTATTAACTCTTTTTCAGAATTTGATATTTTATATTCATTACCACTTTTATAAAATTTATAATCCAATTTTAAAAAAGTAGATTCTACAAAAATATTTTGGAAAATGTATTTATTATATAACTTAACTAATTGAGTAGTTTCTTTTTCAAGTCCATACATTCTACTTTTATTTATAACGTTCCATAAATTATAACCATAATTCATATAATAATCTAAAATATCAAAATCACCTTTAGCAATAAGATAATTTATTTCTTTTATTTTTTCTATTTCTCTTTCTTTTATTTCTTTTTTTAATTCCTCTTCTTTAAGAATAAGATTTTTGAAATTATTATAATCAAATTTCATTAAGTATTCTTTACTTTTTTTAATGTTTGAATTTTCTAAAGATTCAAATAAATTCATTTTGGCAAGTTCTAATAAATAAATTTTAAATATTCGTCTTTGTTCTATAATTTTTATTTTTTGTTTTTTTTCATCCATTTTTTTACTGTTAATAATAGTAGAATACAATTTATAAATTTCCACTATTTTTTCGATTTTATTCTCAATAACTTTAGATTCATCTTCAGAATATATACTTCGAATATAACTATAAAATCTACGTCTAGATTCTTTATGAAGTAAACCCTTATCTTTAATACCTTCAATATAATTAACAATTACAAAATAATTACCAGTTAACATATATTCATCTAACTTTTTACTTAACAATAATAATATATTATAATATTTAAAATAATGACTTTTTGATATGCAATTATTATCTTTTTTCTTGTAATCTTTATATCTATCTATTTTATGAATGACTTTATTATATAAATTAATTTCATCTTTAGTTGCTCTTGTTTTAATATAATTTCTTATGTGTAAAAGTATAGTTTCTCTTTTTACTTTATATTTTAATTCTAAAGATTTTATAATTTCATCTGAACCATTGTGTTCAATATACATATCAAATATAGTTTTTTCATCACTTAAAGCTACCATATAATCATCCTCTTTCAGTTGAAATAGAATATCAAGAAAATAAAAAAAAATCAAGTTATTTATAGCTTGATTTTATAATTTTTAATAAATCTATTAAATAATAGACATAATGTTTATCAAGATTTATTATATCGAGAGTAATAACTAAAATATTAAATTTTATACTGAACCTAAAATTTCTAGTTAAAGAAGAAACATCCATAAAAAGTTTTTGACCATCTATCTTATCAGTTATTTTTTTAGGTATATAAACTTCAATAAAGTTTTTATTTTGTTTTATATTATTTATACCAATTTCGTAAGACATATTTTCAAATAACTGTTCATACATATATATATTAAGCTTATCATCAACTTTTCCAAATCTATCATTAAGCTCATATTTAACTTCATTTAGCTTTTCTATACTATCAATTTCATTAATTTTCTTATGTATTTCTATTTTAATATCTTCATCTAATTCATAACTATCATCTATAGTTGTATCAACATCTAATAATGGTTTATCACTTTCAGGTTTATCTATAACTTCTTCTCCTTTTAATTTTCTTATTTCATCATTTAACATATTTAAAAACATTTCTACTCCTACTGAATCAATAAATCCTGATTGTTCACCACCTAATATATCACCAGCACCTCTTATTGATAGATCTCTTACTGCTATTGCAAAACCACTACCTAATTCTGTAAATTCTTTAATAACTTTTAATCTCTTAAGAGCTATTTCTGATAATATTTTACGATTATCATACATTAGATAACAGTATGCGATTTTATCACTTCTACCTACTCTACCTCTTATTTGATAAAGTTGAGAAAGTCCAAAATGGTCAGCATCTAATATAAGTAGTGTATTAGCATTTGCAATATCGATTCCTGTTTCTATTATAGTAGTACATACTAATACATCATATTCATGATTAGTAAATGATAACATTACATTTTCTAACTCTGTTTTTGTCATTCTACCATGAGCATATGTTATTCTTGCTTCTGGAACTAATCTTTTTATTTCTTCTACTTTAGATAAAATACCATCTACATGATTATATAAAATAAAAGTTTGACCATCTCTAGATAGTTCTTTATATATAGCATCTTTAATTATTTGTTTGTTTTCAGCAAGGACGTAAGTTTGAACCGGATATCTATTTACTGGCGCAGTTTCAATTAATGATAAACTTCGAAGTCCAGACATAGACATTTGAAGTGTTCTAGGAATTGGCGTTGCAGATAACGTTAAAACATCTATATTGTTTTTATATTGTTTTATTTTTTCTTTATGAGTAACACCAAATCTTTGTTCTTCGTCAACAACTAGTAATCCTAAATCTTTAAATATAACATCTTTTCCAAGTATTCTATG
Organism: uncultured Bacilli bacterium; assembly: GCA_944371445.1. Classification (GTDB taxonomy): domain Bacteria; phylum Bacillota_I; class Bacilli_A; order RF39; family UBA660; genus RUG12867. The sequence continues at coordinate 4,998 of CALVXR010000083.1, read as the reverse complement.
AGTTCCAATTAATATATCTATTTTTCCTTCTTGTAATTTTGTCAAAGTTTCTTTTAATTTTGAGCCTGTTATAAATCTATTTAATAGAGCAATATTTACTCCAAAATTAGAAAATCTTTCTATTGCATTTTTATAATGTTGATTTGATAAAATTGTAGTAGGACATAAAAAAGCTACTTGTTTTCCAGATAGTACCGCCTTAAACATTGCTCTAAAAGCTACTTCTGTTTTTCCAAATCCTACATCACCACATAAAAGCCTATCCATAGGTTTATTATTTTGCATATCTTCTTTTATATCTGCAATTGCTTTTTTTTGATCATTAGTTAATTCATAACCAAAATCATTATCAAATTCATACTGTTCTTTACTATCTTCTTCGAAAGCAAATCCTTCTGAATGTTCTCTTTCGGCATATAGTCTAAGCAAATCTGCAGCAATTGATTCTATTTTTTTCTTTACTCTTAATTTTGTTTTTTCCCAATCAGTTGTACCTAATTTATTAAGCTTTGGAACTAAACTTTCATTTGTACTATATTTTGAAATAAATTCTATTTTTTCTGCAGGTATATATAATTTATCTCCTCCTGCATATTCAACTTGCAAATAATCTTTTTTTATTCCATTTTTAGTAAGAGTTTTTATACCACTATATCTACCAATACCATGCGCAGCATGTACAACATAATCACCAACATTTAATTTATTTATATCTCTTATTCTAGTTCCTAATTTAAATTTTGTTTTATAAATTGGGAAGGAATCTTTTTTTCCAAATAATTCTCTTTCTGTTATAACAACTAAATCATCAATTATAAAACCTTTAGTCATTTTTAAAATAACCAAATTTATTTTTTTATCTATATAATTATTTAAATCTGTAAAAACTATATTACTATTATTTAATTCATCATTTATTTTATTAACACTATATCTATTGTTAACACAAATAAATACTTTTTTATACTTATTTAAATACTTATTTAAAAGTTCATTTATCCTTTCTGTATTTCCCGGGAAATAATCTATATCTTTTGTATTATAAGTTAATTTATCATTATTAAAATTGTCATCAAAATCATTAAGAATTAGTGTTTTCCCTTTATTTATAAGAGAAAAATCATGCATATATTTTTGATTTGACACTTCTTTACTTTTACTATACTCTAAAATTTCGTCTACTAACAGTTCATAACCTGTCATTATATCATTATAATTAATAAAAACTGTTAAAGGATTTTGTAAATAATCTACTATACTTGATACTTTTTCATATTTATATAAATTTTTTTGGGAAATATTTTCAAATTCAACTTCTTTATTTGTTAAAAATTCTGTGTTGGGAAATATATTTATTTCATCTAAATTTGTTTTAGTAAGTTGAGAGTCAACATCAAATGTTTTTATTGTATCTATTTCATCTCCCCAAAATTCTATTCTAACTGGTGTATCCTCTGTATTGGGAAATATATCTAGTACAAATCCACGTAATGCGAACTCTCCTGTTTTATTAACTATACTTTCTTTTTGATATCCTAAATTAAATAGTTTTTTTTCTAATAATTTTATATCTATACTATTTTTTTTATCAATTGTTAATTTATGATTAATATAATCTTCTTTAACCGGAAGAAATCTTAAATAACCCATTAAATTGGTTACGACAATTTTATTACTATTATTTGAAAGAATATTTAAAGTTTCTAATCTTTTATATTTTAATTCTGGTGAAATAACCATTGCTTCACTTGTTAAAAAATCATCCATTGGGAAAAACAATATATCATCAGTATAATTACTTAAACTTTTATAAAACATATTTGCTTCATACAATGAATTAGTAACAACTAAAATATTTTTTTCTTCTTTAAATTTTCTTATTATTTCTAACGTTTTTAATTCAAAATTAAGGCCAATTTTTATACTTTTATTGTCTTTTAAATAATCTAAAAATATATTCATAAAATCCTCCTTTCATTACGGAAAAAAGAATACTTTTTGTATTCTACTTTTTATTATATCTATTCATAAAATTATCAAATGTTAAACTTAAATAATCATCTAATATTTGTGGGACTTTTTTAATTACCTCATTTATTTTATTTTTTTCTATTTCATTTAGTTTTCCTAAAACATAATTTTTAGTATCTACTAATTTATTATTAGATATTCCTATTTTTATTCTTTTATATTCTTTAGTATTTAAATGCAGTTCTATATTTTTTAATCCATTATGACCACCAGATGATCCTTTATGTTTTATTTTTATTTTTCCGGTTTCCATATCTAAATCATCACTAATAATTAAAATATCATCTATATTTATTTTGAAAAAATTTACATATTTTATAATTACTTCACCAGATAAATTAATATATTTTTGTGGTTTTAAAAAAATAATATCTTCATCTTTATATTTTAATTTAGTATATAATCCACCAAATTTTTCTTTATCTATATGAACAGATAAATATTTAGCCATTTCATCTATTACCATAAATCCTATATTGTGTCTTGTATTTTCATACTCTTTACCTGGATTTCCAAGTCCTACAATAAGTTTCATACTATTCACCTTCTTTTAAATATTCTTTATATACATCACTTTTACTTATATTTCTATCTTTAGCAACTAATTTCATTGCTTCTTTTTTTTCTTTTCCTTCTTTTATATATAAATTAACGTGTTCAATTATAGAAATATTATCATAATTATTTTCACTATGATTACCATCTACGATTATAACCATTTCTCCTTTAGCACCTTTTATTTCTTCTATAACTTCTTCTAATCTTCCTCTATAAATTTCTTCATATTTTTTAGTAATTTCTCTTGATATACTTATTTTTCTATTACCTAATATTTCTCTAATATTTAAAAGTGTTTTTTCTATTCTATGTGGCGCTTCATAAAAAATAAGTGCTGCTTTAATATTTTTTAAATCTTCTAATTCTTTTTTTCTTTTAGTTTCCTTACTATTTAAAAATCCATGAAAATAAAATGGTTGTGGATCTATTCCTGATACTATTAAAGCAGGTATAAATGCTGTTGGGCCTGGAAGAGCAATTACTTTATACCCCTCTTCTATTAAACTTTTAGTAAGTGGATATCCTGGATCACTTATAATAGGTGTTCCCCTATCTGTAACTATCCCTATATTTTTTCCTTCATCTAAATAATTTTTTGCTTTTTCTATATTTTGAGTTTCATTATATTGATGATTAGAAATTAGTGTTTTTTTAATATCAAAATATTTTAATAATTCGTTTGTTACTCTAGTATCTTCTGAAAAAATAACATCGACTTTTTTTAAAGTTTCAAGAATTCTATATGATATATCATCTAAATTACCAATTGGAGTTGGTATTAAATATACAGCATTTTTATTATCATAACTTTTTTGAGACATAGTAACCTCCAATTCATAAAAATTAACAATATGATTATACAAAAAAAAATGGAAAAAGTCCATTTTATTTTCCAAAATAAGTTTTTACTTCTTCTGTATAACTACCGTCATCATTATGTGCATATAATGGAGGAAGAATTTTCAGCCCTACATTTCCATTTTTTGCTCCCTCTATTAAAAGAATATTAGCTTCTCTTCCTTGTTTTGGATATACTAAACGTATCTTTTTTGGTTCTATATTATATTTTCTCATAGCTGAAATAATATCAATTAGTCTATCAATTCTATGAACGATAGCAATTCTACCATTATTTTTTAGTAACTTTTTACTTATTTTAAAAATTGTTTCTATATCAAGTGTTTTTTCATGGCGTGCTATTACTTTACCTTGGTTTTTATTTACTCTAGAACTATTATTTGTTTTAAAAAATGGTGGATTACATGTGATTACATCATAAACATCACTTTCTACAGATTTATAATAATCATTAATATCTGCTAAAATAAGATTTATCTTATCATTTAAATTATTAATGTTTATTGATTCTTGTGCTAGAAGATAACTTTGTTTTTGAATTTCTACTGCTGTTATTTTAGCATTTGTTTTTGTAGTTAAAATAATAGGGATTGGAGCATTTCCAGTTCCTATGTCTAAGATGTTTTTTATTTTTGAATTTAGTGTTACAAAATTTGCTAATAAAACAGAATCTAAAGAAAAATTAAATAGTTCTGAATCTTGAACTATTTTTAGATTATCATAATTTAGTAAATTATTTATCTGCTTCATGTATTTTCTCACAATCTACTTCTACATCTATAGTATTATGATTATTTAACTCTACAGTATATTTATGATTTAATATGTCTAGAGATATTACTTTTCCTTCACCTTTATCTGTCTTTATAGCTTGACCAATTTTAGGAAGACAATTTTTACACTCACTATAATTTTCATCTTCATATTTAAGACAACATAATAGTCTTCCACAAACACCATTTATTTTGCTAGGATTTAATGATAAATTTTGATTTTTTGCCATAGATATTGATACAGAATCAAAATCTTTTAGAAATCTTGCACAGCACATTTTTCTTCCGCAAAGTCCAAGACCACCTACTTCTTTTGCCTTATCACGAATACCTATTTGTCTAAGTTCTATTCTTGTTTTATAAATTGCCGCTAATTCTTTAGCCAAATCTCTAAAATCTATTCTAGAATCAGCTACAAATCTAAACATTAACTGACTTCTATCAAAACTATATGTGGCATCTATCACTTGCATTTTTAAATTATCTTCTTCAACTATTTCTTTGCAAACTTTTAATGCTTCTTTAGCATCTCTTATATTTTTTTTATGTATATTAAAATCTTTTTTTGTTGATATTCTTATAATAGGCTTTATTTCTTTATCAAATTCTTTTTCATCTATTTCAAGTATATCTGTTACTACTTTTCCAAATTGCATTCCTTTATCAGTTTCAACTATTACTGTAATATTTTTTTTAGGAATTACTTTTTTTATGCTGAAATAGTATTTATCGCCATTTTCTTTAAATTCAACACCTACTACTTTTATCATTTACTCAC
>CALVXR010000082.1 GCA_944371445.1 uncultured Bacilli bacterium | reverse complement strand
TTCCGGAAGTGTATTTTAGGACATTTTGTTTTGTAAATCAATTTTTTTCACTAATTTTTATAATAGGACATTTTGTTTTGTAAACGAAAGTACAAAAGCGGACATTTTGAAAAAAAAGTCACAAAATATGCAATAGATTTTTATTTTTTTAATAATTATTATTTTTTTAATAATTATGATATAATACCATAGTCAAAAAAAGGAAATACTATAAAAAGTATGATATAATGTATATAAATAAGTAGGTGAAAAAAATGAAAATAAATAGTATAGACTTAGTAATAAGTGCAGTTAGAAGAAGTCAGTATCCAGCTGATAATAAACCAGAATTTTTATTAGTAGGAAGATCTAATGTAGGTAAAAGTAGTTTTATAAATACAATAACAGGAAGAAAAAGTATCGCACGCATCTCAGCTACTCCAGGAAAAACACAAACAATAAATTTCTATTTAGTAAATGATGAATTTTACTTAGTAGATGCTCCTGGATATGGATTTGCCCGTCTTTCAAAACAACAACAAAAAAAGTTTGGATTAATGATGGAAGATTATCTAACAGAAAGACCAAATTTAAAACAAGTATTTATGCTTATAGATTTTAGACATAAACCAACTAATGATGATATTATGATGTATAACTTTTTAAAACACTATAAAATACCAGTTACAATAGTTGCTACTAAATCAGATAAAGTAGGTGTAACTCAACATCAAAAACAAAGAAATACAATATTTAAAGATTTAGACATTGTAGTAGGTGATGATTTAATCGTATTTTCAAATGTAAATAAAACTGGTAAATCAGAAGTACATGATAAAATATATAGAACACTATAACTAATTGTAACTAATTTTTATAGTATCATAAACTACTATTAGGTGATACTATGAAAATAGAAAAATATGATAATAAATATATTATCTATTTAAATAAAGACTATAAAAAAATAAATATAAAAGATAAAATAAATATAGAAAATGATTTTAGAGAACTTTTCTTAAACTTAAGAAAAAACTATAATATTAAACTAGTAGGTTACTATAATATATATATTTATGAAAATAAATACTATGGATTAGTAATTGAAATAGAAAATGAAGATTTAGAGTATTATGATTACTTTGATGACGAATTAGATATGAAAATAACAATACTTGAAAATCAAACATTTATTTATGAAATACTTAATGATTCAAAAGAAATATTAAGTAAATATAATATAATAAAAAACAAAGATAAATTATATGTAAAATTAGATAATGATATATCTAATATAGAAATGGGAATTTTACTTGAAAATAGTAAAATAATATATAAAGATGCAGTAGATATAATAAAAGGCGCAAAAAAAATAGAAATAAGGTGATAGTATGAAAAGAAACGTAGTCGCACTAGTAGGAAAACCAAATGTAGGAAAATCAACACTATTTAATAGATTAGTAGGGCAAAAACTTGCAATTATAGAAGATACTCCAGGAGTAACTAGAGATAGATTATATGCACTGGCAGAATTTGAAAACTATAAATTTCACTTAATAGATACAGGTGGAATAGATTTAGGAAAAGAAGACTTTAATAAAGACATAAAAGTACAAGCAGAAATAGCTATAGATGAAGCAGATGTTATTTTATTTGTAGTAGATGCTAAAGAAGGATTAACAGCAGCAGATAAAATAGTAAGAGATATGCTTTTAAAAGTAAATAAAAGAGTAATAGTAGTTTTAAATAAAGTAGATAGTAAAATAGCTAGAGATAATGTATATGATTTTTATGAATTAGGATTTGAAAATTATATGCAAATAAGTGCAGAACAAAATGAAGGAATTTATGATTTAAAGAAAGCAATTGTAGAAAACTTTAATGAATATGAAGAAGAATATGATGAAAATACTATAAAATTTTCTATAATAGGTAGACCAAATGTAGGAAAAAGTAGTTTAGTAAATGCTATAGTAGGAGAAAATAGAGTAATAGTTTCTAATGTAGCAGGAACTACTAGAGATGCTATTGACACAGAGTTTACATATCATGGACAAAAGATGGTTGCAATTGATACAGCAGGGCTTCGTAAAAGAGGAAAAATATACGAAAAAATAGAAAAATACAGTTTAATTAGAACTATGAAAGCTATTGATAGATCAGATGTATGTTTACTTGTTATAAATATAGAAGAAGGTATTATAGAGCAAGATAAACATATAGTAGGATATGCTATGGAAGCTGGAAAAGCAATAGTAATAGTTGTTAATAAATGGGATACAATTGAAGATAAAGAAGCAAAAATAAAACAATTTACAAACGATATAAGAGCACATTTCCCATTTGTTAGTTATGCACCTATAGTATTCTTATCAGCTCTTACTAAAAAAAGAATTCATACACTTATACCAGAAGTTATAAAAGTATATGAAAACAGTAAAAGAGAAGTAAAAACAAGTGTACTTAATGATGTAATAAAAGATGCTTACGCACTTAATCTTCCACCTACATATAAAGGAAAAAGACTTAAAATTTATTTTGCATCACAAGCAAAAACTATGCCACCTACATTTAATATTCAGGTAAATAGTAAAGGTCTTATTCACTTTTCATATGAAAGATACTTAGAAAATAAGCTTAGAGAATCTTTTGATTTTGAAGGAACTCCAATAGTACTTCAATTTAAAAATAAAGGAGAGGAAAAATTATAGAAGTGTAAAGCTTCTTTTTTTATGTTATAATGAAAGTGTGATATTAATTATAATTTAACTATAGAAATTTGCAACAAAAAAGTGGAGTGATAAAAATGAAAAAAGCAACTAAATTAATAATAGGAATATTAGGAATACCGGATTGTGATTCTGAAAAATATAGCATTATTACTTTGTATAACGATTATAAAAATGTTATTTTTAATAAAAATTGTATTCCGTTTATGATACCACCTGTAAAAGATGTTGATTACTTTAATACCAAAACAAATGAAATACCAGAAATGGAAGAAAAAGAAAAACAAATTTATAAAGAAATGGTTGATATGTGTGATGGAATAATTATACCTGGTGGATACCGAATATATGAATTTCAAAAATATATTGTAAATTATGCTATTGAAAAAAATATACCAGTATTAGGTATATGTATGGGTATGCAAATGCTTGCTAATATAGATAATGATTATAATTGTCTAGAAAAAAATGAAACAAATATTAATCATAGTGAAACTGGTAAAAAGTATGTGCATAATGTTTCTATTATGAATGGAACTATTTTAAGTAAAATTATTGGTAAAAACGAGATAAATGTTAATAGTAAACATAGGTATCATGTGTCTAAATTAAATAATTTTGTTGTATCAGCTCGTTCTGATGATGGAATAATCGAAGGTATTGAACTTCCAACAAAAAGATTTATTATGGGGGTACAGTGGCATCCTGAAAAAATGTATACTTATGATGAATATGAAAATAAAATATTTGATAAATTTATAGAAGAATGTAAAAAAACAAATAATTAGTTTTATATTTTAAGAAGTGTAAAGCTTCTTTTTTTGTTTTATTTAAAGAAAAAATAGATTATAATATAAATATATCAAAGGAGGTAATATAAGTGCTTTTATACAAAAATACATTTGAAAATATAAAAACATTAAATTGTAATTTTCCTATTGAAGATCAGTTATATGCAAATGAATATGAATGTATAGTTGCTGATGGAATAACAAGAGATCCAGTTGGAGTTGAAGATTTAAATTCTTGTTCATTTGAAGAAATGTTAAAATTATATCCAAGACCAAGTGGTGGAGAAATAGCTGCCAAAACTATTGTTGAAATTTTTCAAAATTCTAAAGGTACATTAAAGGAAAGATTAATAAGATGTAATGAAGAAGTAAAAAAAATAAATGACAAATATATTATAAATTGTGATTATTTAGAAAATGATTATTATGGTGCAGTCGCATCTTGTATGAATATTAAAAATAATATATTAAATTATGCTTTCATTTGTGATTGCGGAATAATAATTTATGATAAAGATGGAAATGTTAAGTTTCAAACAGAAGACGAGAAAGAATTATATAGTGATCCATATATAAATAAAATAGGAATTCCTTGGAATTTAAAAGAAGCAAGAATTATTGTTAGAAGAGATTATAGGAATAATTTAGAAAATATAAAAAATGGAAAATGTGTATCTTATGGAGCAATAACTGGAGAAAAAAGTATGCAAGAATTTATACGTTATGGAGAAATAGAATTAGCTTTAAATGATATAGTAATTACATATAGTGATGGTTTTGTAAATTTTTTACATGAAAAAGAATTTATAGAAAAAATAATAAATTTTGATAAAATGAAATTTGAAAAATACATAGAAGAAAAATCATTTACGGATTATAATAAATATGGTAAAGAGAAAACTTTAGTAATTCATATTAACAAATAATTTAATAATGTAACTATAGTATATAATAAGTTTTTCTTAATCAAAATTTTACTAAAAAATTATTTTTTTGCTATAAAAATTATCTTTATAAAAGTTATAACTTTTAATATGACTGACATGATTAATGAAGAAATTGATTGCAAAATTTATTTTATGATAAAATAATATTAGAATGGAGTATTATTTGTGAGTAATATTAATGAACGAAAAAAAGAACTAATTAGAAGTATAGAGTTAAGAAAAGATATTGATGAAATTATACCAATGTATTATAAATATATAGTTAAAGTAATGCAAAGAGATTTAACAAACATTAATTCTAATGAAAAAATTTTTTTAGCCAAGTTCATCATTGATTATATAAAAGAAGCAATGAAAAAAAGATATATTGATGATAATAATATATATGATAGTTTAAAAAGGCTAGTTGAAACAACTAGTTCTTTTGGTGTTATTAACGATGGGACAATATATGGTGATTGTAATGGTTATAGCTTAAGATTAAATTTTACAAATTCATTTTATAAGGCTAATGTAAAACATATTATTTTTCATGAATTAACACATGGTATAGCTAATTTAAAAAATCAAGAACTAGGTGAATATAGAAAGAAAGTTAATCCTAATTCAATTCCTAAAATTAGTTCTAAAAGTGATATATATGAGCAAGAACAAACTATTAAAATTAAATCTAGAAATGATATATATGAGCCAATAATTAATGGGAATATGATTACATTTTTGAATGAAATTATAGCAGAATCAACTGCTTGTGATCTTGCTGACTATTATAAGTCTCTTACTCAAGTAATACCATCAATTTATAGTGATTGGGTAGTACCTTACAATCGCTCATATCAATATCTTGGTTATAAATTTTTACAAACATTAGATTTATATTCTGATTCTAAAACTGATAGAGAATTATTTAAAGAAATCACTTTAGATGCAATTAACAATAAAGATGTATGTAAAAATATTATGCATATTTATGAGATAAAAAATCCTAATTCTTGGAAAGAAGATTTACATGAAATAACAACTTATTTAGGAAATTTGGCACGCACTCATATTTTAAATGCAGAAGATGTTAATAGGATACTAAAATTAATGGAAAAATATACAAAATCATGTTTTAAAAGAATTGATAATGAAGAATCAAATATAAGCATACCAGGTTTTAAAAGAATTGATATTGAAAATTCAAGTATAAGAAAATCGTAATGAAATAAAAAAATATATAAATGAAGATATTTAATGATATAATCCTGACTTTGACAGTTTTGAAAGAGCAAAATCTCCCTAAACCTTATTTTATAAGGATTTAGAGAGATTTTTTTGTTTTGAAAAAGTGCGTACCATGAAGTCTATTTTATGTGGTCAAAAAT